>JAEUJG010000370.1 GCA_016794765.1 Spirochaetaceae bacterium
CCCGGTCCAGGGCCGGCGCGGCCCCGGCCGCGGCGCGCGCCCGCGCTATCGTCCCGCGCCGCGCCGCCGCCGCGTCGAGTCCCGCCTCGAGCGCCGCGAGCCTCGCCGCCGCGCGCGCGGCGTTGGCCGAACGCTCGGCCGCCTCCTTCGCGACGCGAAACGCCGCCTCGGCCTTGAGGAGCGCGTCGAGGGCCGCGGACCGTTCCGCCTCGGCCGCGGCTTCCGCGGAAACGAGGCGGGCCAGGGCCTCTTCGGGGCTCTCGGCCGCCGCGGCCGGTCCGCCCACCGCGCCGCCGTCGGCCGGCGCGCCCTCGAGCTCGGCGCGGAGCCGGAGGATTTCCTGGCCGATCCGGCGCTGTTCCTCGGCCGCGGCCTTGGCCCGCTGCCGCGCGAGTTCGGCCACCGCGTCGTGAAGGTCGACCGGGAAAAGCTTTTCGAGGATCCCGACGCGCTCGCCCGAGTCCATCTCCAGGAAGCGCTGGAACTCGCCCTGGGGGAGGAGGATGATCTTGGAGAACTCGTCGGCGGAAAGCCCGAGCCGGGCGCGGACCGCCTCGTCCACCTCCGTGATCTTGTCGGCGACGATGACCCACTCGCGGCCCTCCCGGCGGTAGAGGGCGGCCTCCGCCGGCGCCTCCGCGGTGACGCCCTTGCGGTTGACGCGCTGGTGGGGCGGCGAGCGCACGGCCTTGAACGACTCGGCGCCGAGGGAAAACTCGAACTCGACGATGGGCCGCTCTCCGGGTTTCGCATAATGCGAGCAGAGCTGGCGCTCGAGCCCGTCCCTGGCGCCTGCGGCCTTGCCGTAGAGCGCGTAGGTCATCGCGTCGAAGAGGCTCGTCTTGCCGGAACCGGTCTTGCCCCAGACGAGAAAGATCGGCCCGAGGCGGGAAAAGTCCACCTCGGCCCGCGCGCGGTAGGGACCGAAGTTCTCGAGGACGAGCCTAGAGGGCCGCACGCTCGGCCTCCGCGAGGAGCTCGGTGAAGAGGGCGCGGGTCTCCGGATCCGGAGGCTCGCCGCGAAGCTCGAGGTGGAAGGCCTCGAAATCCGCCGCGGCCGCCGCGGCGCCGGTCTCGGCGGAACGCGGGCCGGCCTCCGCCCCCGCCCCGCCCGTGCCGGCCGCCTTGATCTCGAAGGCCGCCTGGCGCACGGAGAGAAGATGGGGGAAGTTCGCCCGAAGCGCGTCGGCCGGGTCGAGGACGGGCAGTTCGTCCGTGAGGCGCGCCTCCACGTAGTCGCCGCGCGCCTCGGGGAGGGCCCCGGGAGCCGAAAGCTCGGCGAAGGATCCCGTCACTCGGCGGAGCCGGCGCAGGGGCTTCGCGGGGAGGAGCCGGGCCTCGAAGCCGCCGGAGGCCAGGTCGACGAGGAGAAAACCGCGATCGCCCGCCTCGCCCTCGGAAAAGGCGTAGGCCAGGGGCGATCCGGGATAGCGCCCCTTCCGGCCCGCGGCCTGTGGGCGGTGGAGGTGGCCGAGGGCGGCGTAGTCGAAGGGATCGAAGGCCGCCGCGTCCACGAGCTCGGCGGCGCCCACGAAGGCGCGCTCGGACTCGCTGGAGGAGCAGCCGGCCGCGAAGCAATGGGCCAGGAGCACGTTGTGCGCTCCCCGGACGAGGCGCGGCGTCACGCGGCGCAGCGCCTCCTCGAAGAGTTCGGCCTGCGAACGCAGGGGCGCGGCTTCCTCCGCGGTCCCGAAGTCGAACTCCGGCTCCGGCGCCGCGGCGGCCGACCCCGTGGCCGCCGGGGGACGCGGGGCGGAGCGCCGCAGCGAACCGGGGTTCAGGTAGGGCAGGGCGAAGACGGCCAGGGCCTCCCCTTCCCGCTCGACCATCACCGGCTCGGCCGCCTCCTCGGCCCGCGTGCGGAAGTGGACGCCGGCGCGGCGGAGGAGGCCCGCGCCGAAGGAAAGGCGCGAGGCCGAGTCGTGGTTGCCCGGCACGACGACGATGGCCAGCTCCGGATCGAGGGAGGCGGCGCGGTTCAGGAAGGAGTCGAAGAGGCCGATGGCCTCCGGCGGGGGCACGCCGCGGTCGTAGATGTCGCCCGCCAGGAGGAGGGCCGCCGGCCGTTCCGTGGCGATGGCCTCGAGGAGGCATTCGAGCATGCGCGCCTGGTCTTCGAGGAGGCCGCGTTCGTGGAGGGTCTTGCCGAGATGGAGGTCGGAGGCGTGGAGTATGCGCATGGCTTGTGTGCCAAGGTAGCCGCGAGGGGCCCCGGCGTCAAGGCGCGCCGGCCGGGTCGGCGGGGTCGGCGGGCGCCGGCGCTAGCGCTTGGCGCCGAGGTAAGTCTCGAGCTCGGCCTTGGCCCTTTCGAGGAGGGCGATGTTCTCCTCGATCTCGAGGCGGTTGTCCGCCTCGGGCGCGAGGGCCAGATAGCCGCGGAGCGCCGTCGCGGCCTCGGCGACGAGGCCGAGCTGCTCGGCCGGCTCGGCGGCGCCCTGAGCCAGGAAGGCGGAGGCGACGCCGAGGGCGTAGCGGCACTCGGCGTGGCGTTCGTCCGCCGCGGCCGCGCGCAGGTACTGTTCGCGCGCCGCGCGCAGGTCCGAGCCCTCGCCGAAGCGCGCCCCGTCGCGGCCGAACTCCTTCGCGAGGCCCAGGTGGTAGCCGAGGTCGGCGTCGAAGCCCCGCTCGGCGACGAGCTTCTCGAGGAGCCTCGTCGCGCCGGAAAGGTCATAGGCGTCGAGCTTGAGGAGGGCCAGGTTGTAGGCGGCGCGGGCGTCCGCGGGATCCGCGGCCAGGAGGCGCTCGTAGGCGCCCATCGCCGCGACCGGATCGCCCGCCGCCTCGTAGAGGTCGGCGAGGAGGGACAGGGCCTGGACGAAGGCCGGATCCCGGGCCAGGGCCCGTTCGAGCAGGGCGATGCGCCCCTTGGGATCGCCCGAGGCCAGGCAGGAATTGTAGAGCGCGTAGGCGTCGGCGTCGTCGGTCGGCTTGCGCGTCATGCGACGCATCTCGAGGTCGGACAGCTTGAGCTCCAGGGCGCGGGCGACCGCCAGGGCCGCCTTGTCCTGGAGCTGGAAGAGTTCGCCGGGATACTCGCCTGCGAATTCCTGGGCCAAGACCGCCTTTCCCGTGTTGACGTGGACCAGCCGAACCTCGCAGCGAAGGCGCTTGCCGGCCAGGGTCGCGGAGCCGAGGATGGCGTAGTCGACGGAGACCACCTTGCCGGAGCGGCTCGTCGTGGCCGCGTCGAAGAAGGCGGCCGCGTCCTTCTCCAGGCTGAGCTCCCCCGTGACCTTGGAGAACTGGCTGCGTTCGTAGACCTTGATCCCGCGGAGGCCCACGAGCTTGGTCGTGAGCGCCTCGGAAAAGGACTCGCCCAGGAAGGCGTAGGCGGGTTCGGCCGCGGTGCGGAAGGGGAAAACCGTCAGGACGGCGGCCTCGTCGGCGGCGCGCGCGGCCGCGGGGGCGGACGCCGCCTGGGCCGACGCGGGTCCGGAAGCGGCAGCCCAAAGGAGGGTCAGGGCAAGCGCCGCGGCGGCGCGGGCCGCCCGAACGGGAGAGGGGCTCATTTCGAGAACTCGTCCTCGACCGTGCCGGCCAGATCGTCCGCGAGCTCGAAGACGTCCTTCGCCTCGCCGACGACGCTTTCCGCGAAGACGATCTCGGCGGTCTCGACATCGATGAGGCGGCAAGAAAGGCGGGCCTGGTCGCCCAGGATGGACAGGGAGCCGAGGAGGGCGTAGCGCGCGCCGGAAAGCCGTCCGACTCGGGCGGCCGTGGCGTCGTCCACGAGGCCGGATAGCGCCAGTTCCTGCTCGGCGAGGGCTTTTTCGAGCTGGCTCCGCTCCACGGGCTTGAGGACGCCGCCCTTGACCAGGGCCTCGGCGATGGCCAGCGCGGCCTCCGACTTGAGCCCCTCGTAGGCGGCGCCTCCGCCCTTGAGCTCGAAATCGAAGATGGCCACGACGGCGCCGGCGGCGGCGCCGGACCTTCCTCCGCGGCGGCCCGTTTCCCCGGTCGTAGCCGCCGGGCCGCCCGCGCAGGAGGCCAACGCCGCGGTCGCGGCCAGGGCCAGGGCGACGAGGGCTCCGAAGGCGAAAGCCTTGCTGTTCCTGTTCATCGATCCACCTCGCATGGAGCGGAGTATAGCGCCGCCGTCCGCGGCGCGGAAGGGGAGACCCCGGCCCGGACTCACCTCGGGACGCCGCGCGGCAGCAGCGCTCCGATCTCGGCGGTCTCGTCCCGGGTGGAGGAATCCTTCCCCATCACCCGGACCTGGAAGCCGATCTCGCACACGCCCCCCGGAAGCAAGGACTCGTACAACGCTATCGGATAACGCGCCTCAATGAAGCCCTCGCCGAATCCGACCGCCGGGGCCTTGTCGTCGTAGAGGAGGGAACGGGAATTAGCCGCGTCGACGATCTCCCTGACCGAAAGACGGCCGTAGTTTCCGGCGGCCAGGGAATCGGCGGAGAACAGGACCTGGAAGCTGGCGTTGCGGGTGCCCTTCGCGCTCCACTCGCCGTTCCGGACCTCGATCGAGTAGAGCCGGTCGGCGGCGGCGGGCTTCGGGGCGCCGTCCGCGAAGTCGGCGCGCCAATACAGGTAGCGGTCGTCCGCGCAGAGGTAAACCGCCGTGACGTCGGTGCCGGCGACGGCCGGCAGGCGGTCGTTGTCCGGAGGGAGCTTCGCTTTATTGTCATCATGGCTCCAAAAGAGGGGGGGTCAGTGGACGAGATGCTCCTCGTCCGCGGCCTCGACGAGGTAGCGGCCGTCGCGGTAGTCGATGATGCGCACCTTCGCGCCGACCGGAAAACTTCGCCCCGCCTCGCGGGCGCGCGCCGGCAATTCGGCGTCCGGACCGCGCTTCCGCGCGGCCACGCAACCTTCGCCGTCTGCCGGGATCGGCCGGGTCACGAGGGCTTCCTCAAGGATGAGGTCCTCCGGACGCGTGGCGGCCCCCCTGCCCCGCCGCCTGTAACGGTCCAGAAGATAGGCCGCCGTCGCGACGAGGGCGGAGACGGCGAGCGCGATCAGGATGGAGCCGAAGGTTTCCATGGTTGGCTTTCAGTATAGTCCTTCGCCCCGGCCCGCGCCAGTTCGGAGGCCCTCAGCCGGGGACCGCCGCCGTCTATCGGAGGGCGGCCAGGACCGCCGCGACCGCCTTGGCGTCGGAGGGGCCGCGGACCTGGGCCAGGACGGCGCCCTTGGCGCCGACGACGATCGCCGCGGGGCCGCCCTTGGCGACGCCGAGCCGGGTGGCGGCCTCGCCCTTCCAGTCCAGGAGCACCGGCCGCTTCGGGGAATCGGCCTGGAGCTGCTTCACGATGCCCCCCTTCGGGACGAAAAAGGGAAGGCCCCTGAAATCGGCGACGGCGACGAGGCGCCAGGGGGCGGGCAAGGCCGGAGCCAGCGCCGCGGCCCAGGCCGAGAGGTCTTCCCCGGCCGACCTGCGGTCGCTCCACACCATGACGAAACCGCCGCCCGCGGCGGCCGCGCCGAAGTCGGTCCCGACGCCGAACTGGTCCTCGAGGCTCTGGGCGGCGAGGGGCGGGGCGGAGGCAAGGACGAGAAAACAAAGGACCGCGAGGGTCGATTTCTTCCACACGGCTGGTCTCCTTAAGGGGGCTCGATCAGGACGCCCGAAGGGCGCCTTCCTTCAATATAGCGCCTCGCGCCCCGGGAAGACAGCGGCATCGTTCGGGCAACGCTTCCTCGGACTCAACTAAAGCCCCGCCGCGGTCGATACTGTATCCGGCGTCGCCCCCCCTTTCCCTTCGACGCCGGAGGCTCGATGCTTTCGCCAACCCTGCCTTGCGTTCCGGCCGGCGCCGGAAAAAGGCGCTGACCGTGTTCCGCCGCGCCCTGTACCGCCGCGTCCTGGCCATCAGCCTCGGTGCCTCCGTCCTCGTCGCCGTCGGCGTCGGCCTCTACGGCGGATCCCTCTTCCGGGAAAACCTCGAACACGACCGCAAGCGGATCTTCGAGGACCTGGAAGGCCGCATCCGGCTCGCCGACCGCCTCCTCGAGGTCGTGGAGCGGAACCTGCGAGAAACGGGACGCGCCGCCCTCCTGGATCTCGCCGCCCTCCATGACGGGGGACGGGACCTCCTGGCGATGGACCAGACGACCCTTTCCACCATGGCGGAGGCCCTGGGGGTGGACGACATCTATCTCATCGGCGCCGACAATGTCGTGACCGCGAGCTCCCGCCGCTCGGATCTCGGCCTCGACCTGGCGGCCCTCGACGAAAAGTTCGCCGCCTTCCTCGACGGGTTGCGCGGCACGGGCAGGATCGAAGCCCAGCGGCTCACCGTCGCGGCGCGGAACGGCGCGGTGCAGATATACCAGTACTTCAGCCCGGCTGGCTCCGACCACATCCTCGAGGTCTCGAGCGAGGTCGACGCGGCCTTCGCCGCGCGCCATGACGGCTTCTGCTACCGGGAATTCACGAACCTTCTCTATTCGCCCTACCTCACCCCGAAGGGTTCGGTGCGCGAATTCGACGTCTTCGTCTACGGCCGGCTCGGCAGTTGGTCCATCATCCGCCCGGGCGTCAGGCGGGAGCTTCCCCGCTTGACCATGGAGCAGGCCTTCGAACGGGGCGAGTCGAGCGCCTACCGGGACGGCCGCCTCTACTGGTACAAGCCCATCCGCCTCGAGGCCCGCGGCGCCGGCTTCTCCGACCGCATGATCGCCGAGATCGAGCTCGACCTCTCCTCCATGCGCCATTTCGCCCTCGCGACCCTCGCGATCGCCTGCGTCGCCTGCGGCCTCGCGGCGGCCCTGTCGATATTGGCCGCGCGGACCTTCTTCGACCGGGCCTTCGTCGCCCGCATCGAGGGCCTCGTCGCCGCGATCGACCGCGTCGCCGCCGGAGAGCGGAACGTCCGCTTCGAGACGGCGGGCGGCGACGAGATCGCCTCCATCGCCGCCTGCGTCGACCGGATGATCCGCGAACTCGCGGCCGCGGAAGCGGCCGCCAGGGACGCCCGCGCGGCCGAGACCCTCGGCATCATGGCGGGGGGCCTGGCCCACGACATCAACAACCTCCTCGCCGGCGCGGTCGGCGCCGCATCCCTTCTCAAGCTCCGGCTCGAGGAGGACGGCGAGGTCGCCTCGGAGGAGCTCCTCGCGGGACTCGAGCTCATCGAGCGCACGGGCGCCCGCGGAGAGACTCTCGTCCGGGACCTCTTGTCGCTCGCCAGCCGGCGGCGCCCGTCGCCGCGCCCCCTCGACCTGGCCGACCTCGCCGCGGAGACCGTCGAGCTTGTTCGGGCCGGCTGCCCGAGAAGCGTCCGCGTCGACCTCGAATTGCCCGAAGGCCGGGCGCCGGTCCTCGGCGACGCCGAGGAGCTCAGGCGCGTCCTCCTCAATCTCTGCAAGAACGGCATCCAGGCGATGACCGACATGCGCTCCCCGGAGGATGCGCGCGGAGGCCGTCTCCTCGTCTCCCTGGCCTCCCGGGGCCCGGAGGACGCGAGCCTGTGGGCCCTTTCGGTCGCCGACGAGGGTGTCGGCGTCCCCCTCGAGCAACTCCCCCACCTCTTCACGCCCTTCTTCAGCACCAAATCCAGCCGGGTCGGCAGCGGCCTCGGCCTCGCCGCCTCCAAGGCCATCGCGGAGTCGCACGGCGGCAGGATCGAGGTTGAAAGCGTGGCGGGCAAGGGATCCCGGTTCTGCCTGGTCCTCCCCGCGGCGCCCGGCCTGACGAGGCCGGGCGTCCCGGCGATCAAGGCGGCAACCGCCACGGCCTGAGCTTCCGGAGCGGCGGCCCCCTTGCGCGGCCCGGCGTCCCGCGCATACCCTCCTTCCCATGGAAATCGACCTTAGCCGCCGCTGGAGCATTCTCCTCGCCGATGCCTCCTCGCCGAACGGCACCCTCCCCCCCGAGGAAATGGAAGCCGTTCTCGCCGAGCCCTCCGCCGCCCCGGATCCCGCCCGCTTCGCCGCGGCGGAACTCGCGGCCTTCTTCGCCCGCGTCGGCGGCAAGCCCGTCCACGCCGGCCGCGGCGACGAAGGTCCCGAGGCCGGCCTCCTCATCCTGGACCCGGGCGCCGGTTCCGGCCCGCCGGCCTCCGCCCGGCGCGGCTACGCCTGGCGCGCCTCCGCCGCGAGGATCGAGCTGACCGGCGACTCCCCGGCCGGACTCCTCGCCGCCGTCTACGACTTTCTCGGTCACGCGGGCGCGCGCTGGACGGCGCCGGGCAGCGAAGGCGAGCGACTGCCCGCGGTGGGCGCCGGCGCCGGCCTCCCCCTCGCCGCGGCCGGCGGCCGCTCCAAGGGCCCCAAGCTGAATCCCGTCCTGATCCTGGGCCACGGCTCCTATCTCGAGCGGGCGGAGGAATATTTCCTCTGGGCCGCCCGGAACGGCTATGTCGGCGTCTTCATGCACACGATCGAAGGGCCCTTCGCCCTCGGCGCCTGCCCCGCGCGCCGCTACGAAAGCCTCCGGCCCCGCCTCGCCGCTCTCGCGGCCCGCCTCGGCCTTTCGATTGAAGAGGGCGGCCACCTGCTTTCCGGCTTCCTTCCGCGGCGCCTCTTCCGCGCCCGCCCCGAGCTCTTCCGCATGACGGAGGGCAAGCGCCGCGCCGACCGCAACTTTTGCCCCTCCAATCCGGCCGCCCTCGCCCTCGTCGCGGAGAACTTCGCGGCCTTTGCCCGGAGCCGACCGGAGGTCGCCGTCTTCCACGTCTGGCCCGACGACCTTCCGGGCGGCGGCTGGTGCGCCTGCCCCGACTGCGCGGGCGCCTTGTCCGGCGCGGGGCTTTCGCCGGCGGCCCAGTCCCTCACGGCAGCCCTCGCCCTCGCCGCGGCGCTGAAGGAGGTCCGCCCCGAAGCCAAGCTGTCCTTCCTGGCCTACCACGACACGGAGGAGGCCGCCGCCGCCGCCCGGACCCTGGCCCCGGCGGGCTTGCCGCCGAACCTCGAACTGCTCTGGGCGCCCCGGCGAAGGAACTGGGCCCGCGGTTATGCCGAGGCCGGCGACGCGGACTCGGGAGCGACCCTCAACGCCGCCTCCCGCGCTTCCTTCGAGTCGGCCCGGCCCGCCTTCCGGGCGGGCGGCGCCGCGGTTTTCGAGTATTACGAGGACGCCCTGCTTTGGAAGGGCGCCGTGCCGCCCCTCGCCGCGACGATGGCCGCGGACCTCGCCTATTACGCCGGCGCGGGCGCGGGCCCGGCCGCCGGCGCGGGCTCCGTGGCGGGCTCCGAAGCGGGCGCCGAGGCCGCCTCCAAACCCCTGGCTACAAAGGTCGGCATCCTTCTCACCGGCGACCGCCTTCCCCTCGCCGCCCGGCCCAACGTCTGGCTCTTCCCCCGCCTGGCCTGGTCCGGCGGCGGCGATCCCGAACCGTTGCTCCGGGACTGGACGGCGGCGACTTTCGGCCCCGCGGCGCCGGCCATGGCCGCCTACTGGCGCGCCCTGGCGGAGGCCTGGTCCCTGAACCTCGACCTCGTCCCCGGCGAAACCGAGAACCGCATTCCCGCCCCCCTCGGGCAGGGCGTGGCCAAGCCCCCCGCGGACTGGGGCGACCCCTGGCTCGCCGACCGGGACCGCCTCGCGGAACGCCGCGGCCGCGCCGAGGAGCTCTTCGACCGCCTGCGCGAAGCGGAGGCCGCCCTCGACAAGGCGGCGGAACTCCTCGAATCCGCCGCCAAGGACGACGCCGGCGCGGCGGACCCCGGGCGCCTGGCGCGATGCGCGGCCGCCCTCGCCGACGAGGACGCGGAATACGGCATCGCCGCGGCCGTCCTCGAGCTCGACTGCGCGCGCATCGCCGCCTACCACGAACTCGCCTCGGGCGAGCTCGCCGCCGCCGCGGACATCGCCCTCCTCGCGCGCTCGGCCCTCTCCGGCCTCTACCGCGCGGCGCGGATCGTGCCCGACCGGCGCTCGCGCCGCAACCTGCGCTTCCTCGGCTTCTTCTACTACGACCTCAGGCTCCGCGCCATCCGCCGCGAGGCCGCGCGGCCCCTCGCGCGCGCCGCCGGCGCCGCGGCCGCGTTGGCCGAACTCTACCTCCGCGGCCTCGGCCTCTTCCGGCTCTGGGACCGCGCTCCGGAGCGCCGCCCGGGGCGGGTCCCGGAACGGCGATGAGGCCTCGGCGGGGCGCTTAGGAAACCATCGGCGCCCCGCCTCGTGGCCGCAGGGCGCCGCCCGTGAGTATATTCTGTCCATGAACAAGAAAGACGCGATTCCCGCCGGAGGGGCCGCCCCCCGGCCGGTCGTCATGGCCGCCGACGCGGCCAATCTCTGCTTCATCGAGCCGACGGAAGAACTGAAGGCCCGGCTCGGCCCCGAGCGCTTCGCCGTCCTCGCGGAAAGCGCGACCGAGCCCCCCTTCCGCAACGCCTACTGGAACCTCCACGAACCGGGCGTCTATCTCGACGCGATCGACGGGACCCCCCTCTTCGCCTCCCTGGCCAAATACGATTCCGGCTCGGGCTGGCCGAGTTTTTGGGCGCCCCTCGACCCCGAGCGCCTCGAGCTCGTGGAAGACCTCTCCTACGGCATGCGCCGCGTCGAGGTCAGGGCCAAGGCCTCGGGCGGCCACCTAGGCCACCTCTTTGAGGACGGCCCCGCCCCGACGGGCCTCCGCTATTGCCTCAACTCCGCCTCCCTGCGCTTCGTTCCGGCCAAGGACCTCGCCGCGGAGGGCCTTGCCGGCCTCGCGGCCCTCTTCGAGGCCGACTGAAGGGCGCGTCGGGGCTCCGTGGCCCCTGCCTTGCGCCCGCCCCGGGAAACGATTATCGTTGTCGGTGATGATCGAACCCGGCGCCCTCGGCAAAAAAGTCGTTTTCCTCTATCCGCCCCCCGTCCTCACGGAAGTCGTCGAAGAGCTCGCCCGCCGCGAATTCGAGGTCTACCTCGTCCGCGACCACGCGCGTCTCCGGCAGGTGCTCGCCGGCAATCCGGAAGCCCTCGTCTTCATCAACCTCGACGACGGCCTCGAAGAGCCGGAGTGGGAAGCCTACATCAAGGGCCTCCGGGCGGACGAGCGCACGGCCAATGTGGGCATCGGCCTCCTGACCCTGAACGAGAACAAGGGGCTTTCGGAAAAGTACCTCATGGAGATCGGCGCGCCCTGCGGCTTCATCGTCCTCAAGATCGGCGCGGCCAAGACGATCGAAATCCTGGCCAAGACCTTGGAGGCGAACGAGGCCCGAGGCCGCCGGAAATTCGTGCGCGCGGTCTGCGCCCCCGGCACGGCCCAGGTCCTCGTGGAAGTGGAAGGCTCGAACCTCCGCGCGGACGTCAGCGACATCTCCGTCGCCGGCCTGGCCCTCCAGTTCGAAGGCGGGCACAGCTTCAAGGCGGGCACCGTTCTCAGGAACCTCTCCCTCACCGTGAAGGGCAGCCGCATCCTGGCCAACGGCTTCGTCGCCGCCAAACGCGCCGGGGAAGACCAGGCGACCCACGTCGTGATGTTCGACCCGAACTCCCTCGACGACGCCAAGCGGGAAAAACTCCGCACCCTGGTGTTCCGGGTCAACCAGCAGTCGATGGACCGGCTCCTCGGCAAGAACTAGGAGGAGCCCCTTCCCGGTTCCCGCGTCGCCTCGTGCGCGGGGAGCAAGATCCGGAACTCCGCGCCGGCCCCCGGCCTTGAATCGACCTCCACCAAGCCGCCCCGCCGCTTCACGATGTTGTAGACGATGGAAAGCCCGAGGCCCGTCGACTTGCCCGAATCCTTGGTCGTATAGAAGGGATCGAAGATCCTCGCGGTGACGTCGGAGCCGATGCCGACGCCCTCGTCGCGGATCGAGAGCATCCAGTAGGACTCGGGCCCGTTCCTGCCGCCGGGCCGGCGCTCGACCCGGATCCGCACGGCGCCGCCCCAGGGCTCGCCGGGCGGCCGCATCGTCGTCATCGCCTCTCCCGCGTTGAGGAGGAGGTTTATGAGGATGCGCTCGAGCTCGGAGCCCTCCGCGAGGACGACGGCCTCGGGCGGCGCGGCGGGGGCCTCCACGGCGACCGCGGGATCCAGGCTGTTTCGGGTCAGTTCGACGGCGCGCGCCAGGGCGGCCGCCACGGACACGGGCTTGAGCTCGGAGGGATGGCGGCGCGTCAGGTCGAGGAGCTGCCGCGCGATGTCGACCGCCCGGACCGAGGAGGTTTCGACGAGGCCGAGCCCCTCCAGGAGCTCGCGGGGCTCGCGATAGGTCCCGTCCTCCACGTTGAGCTTGAGCAGGGAAACGGTGCCGAGCACCCCGGTGAGGATGTTGTTGAAGTCGTGCGCGAGGCCCGCGGCCAGGGTGCCGACAGCCTCCATCTTCTGCGCGTTGTCGAGGCGGCGCAACTCCTCGAGGGCCTCGGCCTCGGCGCGCTTCTGTTGGGTCGCGTCGCGGATGACGGCCGCCATCAGCTTGCGCCCGCCGGAGACGGGCACGGCGAAGGTCGAGGCCTGGAGGCAGCGCTCCTCCCCCGCGCGGGTGTGGATCCGGTATTCCGCCGCGCGCCGGGTCCATTCCCGGGATTCCCCCGCCAAGGCGCCGGCGATGGAGGCCTGGAGGGCCGCGGCGAGCTCGTCCCGGTCGCCGGAAGCCGCCAGGTTCGCCTGGATCTCCCAAACCGGCCGGCCCACGGCCTCGGAAGCCGGCACGCCCGTGATCTCCTCCATGGCCAGGCTCCAGCGCGCGACCCGGCCTTCCGGATCCGTCAGGATGATGCCGTCCAGGCTGTTCTCCGTGAAGGCGTCGAAGATCCGGCCGGCGTCGGCCAGGCGCGACTCGGCGACGAGCCGTTTTTCAAGTTCGCTCTGGTCGCGCACCGTGACGATGGAGCCGGCGAGGGGCGCCTCGGCGAGGCGGAAGGAGCGCGCGGTGAGTTCCGCCGCCCCGCCGCCGGCGCCGAAGCCCGCGAGCTCCACCGTCGTCGGCGATTCCGAGGCCAGGGCCGCCAGGACGGCCTCGCGCGCCCCGCCCCCGATCCCGAGCGCCTCCACGAAGGACTTGCCGCGCAACGCGGCCTCGTCGGCGACGCCGGCGGCGCGGGCGCCGCTCCGGTTGGCCCAGCGGACCTGTCCGACATCGTCGAGATAGAAAAAGGATTCCTCGATGGCGTCGACGATTTCCTTGGCCGCCGCCCGCGGAAAGGGCGAAAAAAAGCCGTAGCGGACCATGGCGACGCGGAGCCCGGCGGCCCAGATCGCGATCCAGAGGATGCCGAGCTGGGGAAAATCGAGGCCGAGGGCCGGGGCCAGGCTGTCGGAGAGGAAGCCGAACACGGTCGACACGGCGATCGTACCGAGCATGATTTCCAGCCTTCGCCGGGCGACCAGGCTGGCCGCGCGGGCGCGGGCTTTCAAGAGGAGAAGCATGCCGGCGCCGAGGAAGGAGGCGTAATAGGCGATGAAGAGGTAGTTCGAAAAATCCTGCTTGTAGACGGGCATCCAATAGCCGCCGCGGAACAGGAAGCCCTCGATGCGGTAGAGGTTGGTGAAAACGGTCAGGAAGAGGCCGGGGCCGTAGAGGAGAAGATGGCCGGCGAAGCCGCGCGGTCCGCGCCGGCCCGCGGCGAGGATGCAGAAATGCAGGGCGAAGCCGAAGAACAGGTGCCAGGTCGGCGCGAACAGGAGATTCCAGGCCCGCGAGCCCGCGGGATCGGGGGCGGCGTAGATGAAGGCCGCGGCGAAGGCCCAGAGGGCGAGATCGAGATCGAGCGCGAAGACGAGGCGGTTGAGCCGCGCGCCCCGATCCCGGGAAAGCACGCGGAAGCCCGAGTCCAGGTAGAACAGGCAGGCGAGGATGGAAAGCAGGGGAAATAGTTTCATGCCGTTCCCTTAAGAGTGAGGCATCCGGGCCGCCTGCGCAAGCAGGGTCGCGAGCCGGGGCGCGAAAGCGAGGGCGGGGGCCGGCGGACGCGCAACCGAATCGGCGAATCCCTGTCTATCAAGGCGACAAGGAGCCATCCCATGACGCACGCCAGCACTTTTTCGACCCCGAACGAA
>JAEUJG010000385.1 GCA_016794765.1 Spirochaetaceae bacterium
CGCCCCGGGCCGCCGCCAAGGTAGGGCCGCCAAGGACAGGCAGGACCATGATGAGCGAATCGGCCGGGCGCCTCGTTTCGCGGGGTATCAAACCTTCGTACCAGCGGGTGCGCATTCTCGACTATCTCGCCGGCACCAAGGCCCACCCCTCGGCCGAGACCATCTACCAGGGCCTGGCCCCCGAGCTTCCGACCCTCTCCCGGACGACCGTCTACAACACCCTTCGCCTTTTCGCCGAAAAGGGACTCGTCCTCCAGCTCCTCCTCGACGAAGCGGAAGCCCGCTACGACGGCGACACGAGCCCGCACGGCCACTTCCGCTGCCGCGGCTGCGGCCGCGTCCTCGACTTCCCCCTCGCCGCCGACCTCTCCCCGCCGACCCTTCCCGCCGGTTTCAGGCTCGAGCGCGCCGAGCTCAGCTGCGTCGGCCTCTGTCCCTCCTGCGCGAAGGCGCTCGCCCCGCCCGGGGAATGAGGGATATACTCCCCGCATCCAAAGCGTGAAGGAGCAGGCATGGCCTACATAGAATGGACGGGAGCCCTGAGGATCGGCATTTCGGACATCGACGCCCAACACCAACGCCTCGTCGCCCTCATCAACGAGCTCGCCGCAGCCCGCGAGATGGAAGGCGACGCGGCAAAGCTCGGGACGGCCCTCACCTCCCTCGCCGAGTACGCGGCGACCCATTTCGCGCTGGAGGAGAGCCTCTTCAAGCGCTTCGACTACCCGGGCGCGGAGCCGCACGCGCGGGAACACGCCGCCTTCGCGGCTCGGGTCGCCGGCTTCGCCGCCGCTCTCGCGGCGGGAGAGGCGAAACCGGAGGAGCTGCTCACCTTCCTCAAGACCTGGCTGACCACGCACATTTCCTTCTCCGACAAAAAATACGCGCCCTTCCTAAAAGAGCGGGGCCGGGAGTAACGGGGGACCTACGTCGTGCCGCGGGCGGGGGACAACAGCCCGGTCCCCTGCCCCGCCACCGCTGATGGTTTCAGGTTGACAAATGGGGAGAACCTGCTAGGATTGGATGGTGAGCGATTACTCACTCACTACACCCGTCGGAGGTTCCCATGAGCTACGCCATCAGCGACTATCACGATACCGAGCCGATCTATGAAAGACTCGCGGCCCTCGTCGCGGAGCCGGCCCGGCCCATCGCCCGGCCGGCCATGGCCGAGTACCTGAGGCGCCTCGAGGAGGAATGCCCCAAATCCCGCGCCGTCGTCGCCGAGGCCAAGCGCTACATCCCCGGAGGCGTCCAGCACAACCTGGCCTTCAACTACCCCTTCCCCCTCGTCATCGACCGGGCGGAAGGGCCCTACCTCTTCGACCTGGACGGACGGCGCTATCTCGACTTCCTCCAGGCGGGCGGCCCCACGATCCTCGGAAGCAACGATCCCGAGGTCCGCCGCCAGGTGCTCGAGGTCCTCGAACGTGTCGGCCCCTCGACGGGGCTCTTCCACGAATTCGAGCTCGCCCTGGCCAAGGAGATCGGCCGGCACATGCCCGCCGTCGAGATGTTCCGCATGCTCGGGAGCGGCACGGAATCCGTGATGGCCGCCATCCGGGTCGCGCGGCTCGCTACCGGCAAGAAGCGCGTCGTCAAGATGGGCGGCGCCTACCACGGCTGGAGCGACCAGCTCGTCTTCAGCCTCAAGGTTCCCAAGACGAGGCGCTACGAGGCCCACGGCATTCCCGGCGCCTGCACCGCCCTCACCGACGAGGCGGCCCCGAACGACCTCGACTCGCTCGAGCGCGTCCTCCGCGCCAACCGCCTGCGCGGCGGCACGGCCTGCGTCCTCGTCGAACCCCTGGGCCCGGAGAGCGGCACGAGGCCGGTCGCGCGGGACTACAACCAGGGCGTGCGCGCCCTCTGCGACAAGTACGGCGCCCTCCTCGTCTTCGACGAGGTCGTCACGGCCTTCCGAGTGGGCCTGGGCGGCGCCCAGGGCTACTTCGGCGTCCGGCCCGACCTCACCGCCTTCGGCAAGATCGTCGCCGGCGGCTACCCCTCCGCGGGCGGCCTCGGCGGCCGGAAGGACCTGGTTCTCCTCATGGCCGCGGGCCTCGAGAGCGGCAAGCGGCGGGCCTACGTCGGCGGCACGATGGCGGCCAACCCCCTCTCCGCGGCGGCGGGCTACTACACGTTGCGCGAAATCGAAAAGCGCGGCGCCTGCGCCGCCGCGGGCCGCGCCGGCGACCGCCTGACCGCCGGCCTCAAGAAGCGGATCGGGGAGCTTGGCCTCCCCTTCGTCGCCTACAACCAGGGCTCGATCTGCCACCTGGAGACCGTCGGCGCGATGTTCGTGCGGATGGACCTCCTGCGCATCCGCCGCGTCCTCGCGGAGCTCAAGGAGCGCAAGCGCCTCATGGAGGAGTACGGCGCGGCCTACGCGGCGGAGGGCCTCGTCACCCTGGCGGGCAGCCGCATGTACACGAGCGCCGCCGACACGGACGAGGTGGTCGACGAGGCCATCCTGCGCTTCGGCCGCGTGTTCGAGCGGGTCGAGGGGGCCGCGCGATGAACGAACGCGAGGCCCGCGCGCGCGTGCGGCGCGCCGGAATCGAGCTCGTCGAATCGGGACTCGTCGACGGCACCTGGGGCAACCTTTCGGTCCGCCTGGACGGCGGGCTCATGGCGATCACGCCCTCCGGCCGCGACTACCGCGCGTTGCGCGACGAGGACATCGTCCTCGTCGACATCGGGACGGGCGAGGCGCGGGGGGGCAAGCCCTCCACCGAGACCCCCCTCCACCGCGCCGTCTACGCGGCTCGGCCCGAGGTCGGCGCGGTGGTCCACACGCACTCCGCGAGCGCCTCGACCGTCGCCGCGGCCAGGCGCGAGGTGCCGCCCCTCCTGGACGACTTCGCCCAGGTCGTCGGACCGAGCCTCCGCGTGGCGGACTACGCGCTGCCCGGCACGGCGCGGATGGCGAAGGGGGTCCTCAAGGCCCTGGGAGGCCGGATGGCCGCCCTCCTCGCCAACCACGGCGCCGTGGCCCTCGGCCGCGACATGGACGAGGCCCTCCTCTGCGCGCGCATGGCGGAGAAGGGCTGCCGCGTCTTCATCGAGGCGGAGTTCCTGGGCGGGGCCGCCGCGCTCCGGCCGGTCGAGGCCTGGGCGATGCACCAGGTCTACCTCCGCAAGTACTCGAAGATGAAGGGCGCCGCCCCGGAGGCCCGGCCCGAGGGCGAAAGCCCGGCCGGCGGCGGGAACACGGCCCCCGGCGGCGACGGGACTTCCCGATGAGCGCGGAGGCGCACGTAATCGCCTTCGACGTCGGCACGACCAGCGCGAAAACCTGCGTCTACCGGCTCTCGGGCGGCGCGCTGGAGCTGGCGGCGAGCGCCTCCGCCGACTACGGGATCCGCATCCTGCCCGGCGGCGGCGCCGAGCAGGACCCCGAGGACTGGTGGAGGGCGGTCGGCGAGGGCAGCCGGACCGCGCTGGCCCGCGCGGGGCTCGCGCCTTCCGCGGTGCGCGGCATGGCCTTCTGTTGCCAGATGCAGGGCCTCGTCCTCGTGGACGGGGCCGGCCGCCCCGTCCGTCCGGCCATGAGCTACATGGACCAGCGCGCCCGCGAGGAGAAGCGCCGGGGAATCGAGCGCGGCCTCAAGATCGAGGGCATGGGAATCGACAAGCTCTTCCCCTCCCTCCTCATCGCCGGCGGCGTCTCCGCGAGCGCCAAGGACCCGGTGTGGAAGTACCACTGGGTGCGCGAGCACGAGGCCGAGGCCTTCGCCCGCGCCGAGAAGTGGCTCGACGTCAAGGAATACCTCGTCGCGCGGGCGACGGGCCGCTTCGCGATGACCCTGGATTCGGCCAACGCGACCTTCCTCTACGACACGAGGCCGGGCCGACTCGGCTGGAGTCCCCTCCTGGCCCGGCTTTTCGACGTCGACACGGCCCACCTTCCGGAGGTGATCGGCGCCACCGAGGTCGCCGGGCCCCTCCTGCCCGCGGCCGCCGGGGAACTCGGCCTCGAGCCCGGCATCCCGGTCTTCGGCGGCGGCGGGGACCTCTCCCTCATCGCCCTGGGTTCGGGAGCGGTCGGGGCGGGCCAGGCCCACGTCTACATGGGCACCTCGGGCTGGGTGGCCGCCTCCGTCGGGGAGCGGGTCGTCGACACCGAGGCGCGCGCCGCCTCCGTGCTCGGCGCGATGCCCGGGCGCTACAACTACATCTCCGAGCAGGAGACGGCGGGCAAGTGCATGGAATGGGTGCGCGACCACCTGGCCCTGGACGAGATCGGACTCTACCTGGGCGCGCGCCACGCCTGCGAGGAGGACGAGGCGCGCCACGCCTCGATCTTCGACTTCCTGGACGAGACGGTCGCGGGAGTCCCGGCCGGCGCCGGCGGCGTGATCTTCGCGCCCTGGCTCCACGGCAGCCGCTCCCCCTTTGAGGACCCCGACGCGCGCGGTCTCTTCTTCAACATCGGCCTCGACACGGGCAAGCGCTGCCTGGTGCGCGCGGTCGCCGAGGGCCTGGCGCTGCAAAGCCGCTGGCAGCTCGAGGCGATCCGCCGCCGCGTCGCGGCGCGCGGCCCCTTCCGCTTCGTCGGCGGCGGCGCGCGCTCCAAGGCCTCGGCCCGGATCCTGGCCGACGTCCTCGGGGAAAGCGTGGAGACGACGGCGGCGCCGCACAACGCGGGAGCCCTCGGCGCCGCCCTGGTCTGCGCGGCCGGGCTCGGCGCCCTCTCCTCCCTGGAGGAGGCCGCCCGCCTCGTCCCCGCGGAATCGCGCTTCGAGCCCGATCCGGCCTCCGCGGAGACCTACGACCGCCACTACGGGGTCCTGAAGCGGCTTTATCACGCGAACCGGGAAAGTTTCAAGGCGCTCAACGCGCGGCGAAAAGCAGGCTATACTGGGGGCTCGAAGCACAAGGAGCGAATGGCGTGAACAAGGGAAACTTCAGGCTCTACGGCCGCCGCTGGGCGGTGCTGGCCGTCACGATGCTCGTCAACGCGACCATCCAGGCGCTGTGGATCGCCTACGCCCCCGTAGCGAGCCTGGCCGCGGCCTACTACGGCGTCTCGGAACTCGCGGTCGGCTTCTTCGCGATGTCCTTCATGCTGGCCTTCATCCCGTTTTCGATCCCGGCCTCCTGGCTCATCGACCGCTTCGGCTTCGCCCGCGTCGTGGGGATCGGTTCGCTCGCGGTCGGCGGCTTCGGCCTCCTTCGCGGCCTCGCGGGCCCGAGCTACGCCCTCGCCCTCGCCGCCACGGCGGGCATGGCGGTCTGCCAGCCCCTCCTCCTCAACGCCTGGACCAAGATGCCGGCGGCCTGGTTCCCCGCGCGGGAACGGGCGACGGCGGTCGGCCTCACGACCCTGGCCAACATCGTCGGCACCGCGGCGGGCCTCGTCCTGACGCCGATCCTGGCCGAAAGCCTCGGGCTCTCGGGAACGCAGCTCGCCTACGGCGCGGCCGCGCTGGCCTCGGGCCTGGCCTTCGTCCTCGTGGCCCGGGAGCGCCCGGCCACGCCCCCCGACGAGTCGGCATCCGGGGAGCGGGCCCTCATGTTGGAAGGCCTCCGCCACGCGCTGCGCGTGCCCTCCTTCCGCCGCTATCTCCTCATGGCCTTCATCGGCATGGGCGTCTTCAACGGCGTGACCACCTGGGTCGAGGCTATTGCGCGGCCCCGCGGAGTCGATCCCTCCCGGGCGGGACTCCTCGGCGCCATCATGCTCGCCGGCGGCCTCGTCGGCGCCGTCCTCGTCCCCGCGCTTTCCGACCGCAGCGGCAAACGCCGGCCCTTCATCGCCCTCGGCCTCGCGGGCGCGGTGCCGGGACTGCTCGGCCTGGCCTTCGCGCCGAGCTATCCCCTCCTCGCCCTATCCAGCCTCTTCCTGGGCTTCTGCCTCGTCGCGGTCAGCCCCGTGGGGATGCAGTATGCGTCGGAGTCCGTGCGGCCCACGCCGGAGGGCAGTTCGAACGGCCTCGTTTCGCTGGCCGGCCAGGCCTCCGTCCTCCTCGTCTACGCGATGGAGGCCCTGAACCGCGCGACGGGCAGCTTCGCAGCCTCGCTCGCTTCCTGCGCGGCCCTATTGGCCCTGGCGGCCCTCCTGGCCACGCGCCTCAAGGAGGCGCCGTCGCGGCCTTGAGGCCGCGGAGCCTTCGCCGGCCCCGCCGGCCCCGCCGGAGCCCGGCGCCTCGGGGCGCCAGGGCCTCAGGGCGCCAGGGCCTTGCGCGCAAGCTCGAGGAGGCGGGGCACCGCGGTCTCGGGATCGGGCCCCGCGCCGGTGAAAAGCCGGAGCCGCTCGCGGTAGTACTCGGAACCGAAGGAGTACTGGAGGAGGAGGAGTAGGTCGTCGAGGAAGAAGGCCGCCCAGCCGGGATCGATGGAGGCGGCCACCTCGCCCCGGGCTTGCGCCTCCTCCACCATCGCGCGGTAGCGGCCGGCCGCGACCGCCTCGATGTTGCCGGAAAGCCGGGCCGCGAGGGGCGCGAGCTCCTCGGTCGTGCAACAGATGTAGATGCGGACGCTCTCCGGGTCGCGGGCCGCGGTATCCGCGGCCACGCGGAACAGGGCCTCTACGCGCCGGAAGAACTCCCGCTCGCGGGAGAGGATGGCGTCTATGTTCGCCTCGATGAGGACATGAAACTCCTCGATGAGGGCGAGGAAAATGTCTTCCTTCGTGCGGAAATA
>JAEUJG010000391.1 GCA_016794765.1 Spirochaetaceae bacterium
GGCGCCGCCGAGGCCGGCCGCCAGGACGACCGGCCCGGAAACGCGCGTTATGCGACCGATAATTGGGGCACCGCCGCCCGCCGGTCCGGCGCCGCTCACGACGCGAGCGCCTCGGCGCAGAGTCCGGCGGCCAGTTCTCCCCGGTGCTCGTCGAGGAGGCGCTCGGCGAGCAGGTCGAGGGTGGCGTGGATCGAAAGATCGGGAGGCCCGCGGCGCCCGCCTTCTTCCGGCGGGCCGGCGAAGGAGGCGACGGCCAGGCCGGGCGCCGGCAGCGAGGCGTCCTCGACGGCCGAAGCCAGCACGAGTCCCGGCAGGGCCTCTTTCGCGAGGCGTTCGGCCCCCGAGCGGGAGAGCCCGCGGTAGCGCAGTTCCGCGCCCGCCGGAAAGAGCTTCGGAGCGAGGCCGGACGGCGCGCCCGGTTCCCCGGCCGGGCTATCGGCCGGGCCCTCGTCCAGGCGCGAAACCGCCCGGGCCAAGATTCCCGCCACGAGAGCTTCGAGCCCCGCTCCGCCATGCGTCGAGAGGCGCCCGTCGAGGGCCGCCCTGAGGCGGGCGTCGACATGGGCGGCCTTGATCCTGGCGCGCTCGAGGGGCAGGCGGGCCAGGGTTTCGTTCCGGTAACGCGCGTCGCGCGCTTCATATTCCGCCTCGAGCTCGCCGACCGACCGCGCGGCGCGGTCCCTGCCGGCGGCTTCCGCGGCGCGGACGGCGGCGTCCGCGTCCCGGAGGACGCGTTCGGCCTTGCGGCGCGCGTCGTCGAGGATTTCGCGCTCGAGGACTTCGGTGGACGCTATCTCTTCCATGGGCTGTGCGCTCCTAGATGCTGATGCCTACCGCTTCGCGGATGGCGGCCACGAGGCTGCGGCCCTCGTCCGGCCCCGCGCCGGGACTCGGGATCTCGACGATGAGGGGATACTCCCCGCCGAACTGCCATTCCTTGGCCTCTTCCTCGACCATGGCGGCCGTTTCCGAACTCATGACGAGGACCTTGGAGGCCCTCCCGCGCCCCGCAGGCGCAGCGACCGCGGCCGCGACCGTGGCGGCTGCGCCGGACCCGGCTTCGGCGGGAAGGCCCTGTCCCGTCGCGACCAGGAAGGCCTCCAAGGCCTCTTCCCGGTTGGCCACGGCTCGGCCGTCGACCCCGACCAGGCGGAAGGCGACGCAGAGTTCCTCCTCCCCGATGAAGAAGAAGTCCGGCACGGCGCGACTCCCCGGTTAGAGCAGAAGAATGAGGAGGCCCACCAGGAAACCCCAGAGGCAGATACCCTCCGCGAGGCCCGCATAGGGCAGCGCCTTGCCGGCAAGCTCCGGATTTTCCGCCATGGCGCCCATCGCGGCGGCCCCGATCTGGCCGACGGCGATGCCGCCCGCGATGCAGGCGATGCCGACGGCGAGGGCGGCGGCGAGATACCTCCAGGGCGAGGTCCCGGGCGCCTGCGCCGCCGCGGCGGCCGGGGCGGCGGCCGGAGCCGCCTCCTGCGCGACCGCGCCGAAGGCGACGAGGGCGAGCAGGACGCAGAAGAAGACAAGGCGCTTTCTCATGACTCACTCCTTGGGGTATTCGAAACGGAAGGGGCTGAAAAGGGTCCCCGTCTCGGTGAAGAACTTGGAGAAGAACTCGTAGTACTGGAGCCTGACGACCTGGATGGCGACGATCATGCCCTCGAGGACGAGGATGACCGCGTTGCCGATGATGACGACGAGAATCTCCCAGAACAGGCCTCCCGGGGCCCGCGTCCGGACGAGATCGCCCATCGCGAACACGATGAAGGAAAGGACCGCGTGGGAGAGGGCGAAGGCGCCGACGCGGAGGAAGGACAGGGTGTTGGAGAAGTATTACGAAATCGACTCGATCACCTCGACGAAACCCTTGATGGCGAAGGACAGGGCGCCATCGCCCTTCCCTTCCGCGCGCCGGCCCTCCGCGAGGCGGCCGAGGGGCTCCTCGAGGAATATCGCCGCGAGGGGCGGGAGGAAGCCCGCCAGGTCGACGAGGCCCAGGCCCCCACCGAGGAGGACCCGGAGGCCGAGACCGACGGCCCACCAGAAGAACAGGGCGCCCGCCAGGCCGGTCTTGGAGAAGAGGGCCTCGCCGCGCTTCCCGAGCCGCCACTTGTTGGCGATGTTGACGAGGAGGCCGACCGAATTGATGACGACGCCGATGCCGACGGTGAAGCCGAAAAAGGCGAAAAGCTTGGCTACGCTTCCGTTTTCGGGCATGATTTGGACGAATCGGTCGAGGGGCCGGCCGAGGATCGCCTGGCTCAGCTTGCGGCTCAGGGGCACGAGCAGGGTCTCGTTGGCGAAGACCGTGCCGTCGAGAAAGCCCGTCACCATGGAGCCGATCCCCACCGCGATGAAGATGGGACCGTAGGCCTTCCATTTCGCGAGCCTGGGCCGCCCGCCGCCGCGCAGGACGAGGCCCGCGAGGAGGATGACGAGGCCTTGGCCGAGATCGCCGAACATGACGGCGAAGAGGACGACGAAGAAAAAGGCGACAAGGGGCGTCGGATCGATCGTGCCGTAGAGCGGCGCGCCGTAGGAGACGACAAGTCCCTCGAAGCTCGAGACGAAGGGGCGCCGCTTCAGGAGGACGGGCACGGTCTCCCGGCCCTCGCGCACCGTGTCGAGTTCCTCCGGAGCGTAGACCCTGGCGGCGATGCGGCCCTCCGTGGCTCGCCGCAACTCCGCGAGGAGGGGCGCCACGCGCTCCCGGGGCACCCAGCCTTCGATGCGGCCGACGGACTCCGACCGCTCCAAGCCCGCCTTGGCCCCTTCGATGGCGGCGAGCACCGCGAAGGAAGCCGAAAGCCCTTCCCAATGCCCGCCCACCTGGGTTCGCAAGACCGCCTTGCGGGCCGCGAGCGCCGCCGATTCGGCCTCGAGGCCGGCGGCTTCCGCCTCGAGCCGTTCGAGCAGTTCGGGCGGGAGGCCCTTGAAGTCGGAGGGCAGTTCCCTTGCCTTGAAGCGCGCCCTCGTGAGCTCGGTATCGAGGATGAAGCGGCCTTTCTTGGAGGCGGCGGCGACGATGGTGCCTTCTTCGTCCAAGGGCAGGATGAGGGCGCGGTCCTGGAGTCCCGAACTCAGCGAATCGAGCTCCCCGGGGGGGACGCGGCCGATGCGGACCGACAGGAACGAGAGGTGGTCGAGCTCCTTGAAGGGCAAGGACAGGCCCGAGAAGGCCCGAGCCTCCTCCAGCGCCTCGCGGACGCGCGCCCGCCGCGATTCCAGGGCCTCGACCTCGAGCGCCAGGGCCTTGGCCCCGGCGAGGCAATCGTCCAGCAGGGCTTCCTCGGCGGGCCCCGGCAACTTGGCGCCTTCGGGCAGGAGCCCGGGGGCTTTTAGGTCGAGGAGATCGCGAAGTTCCCGGAGTTTGGCCAGTTCCAGGGCGACCTTCTTGGCCGTCTCGCCCCGGGCCGTGTCGCCTTCGCCGGCGGACTCGTGTCCCCCGTTCCGCGCGGCTCCCTCGATCGAGGACTCGGCGAGCTGGAAACAGCGCGCGCGCCCGATGAGCTCGATGACGGCGTCGAGATCGCGGTTGAGCGCATGGAGCTCGAGTTTTCGCATGGCGACAGGACTCATGCCGTCCCTCCCGCGGGCGCGAGGGCGGCTATCTCCTCGGCCGGCGCGCCGAGATAGATGCCCTCGAAAAGACCGAGGGCCACCGCCGTCTCGAATTCCTTGAGCTTGAAGTAGCAATAGAGCGGCACGTAGGTGAAGGGGAAGCGATGGAGGGCAAGACGGCAACGACGATAGAGGAGATGCCGGGCGGCGGCCTCTACGGCGCGCGCGTCGAGTTGCCAGGGCTCGGTCCCGGCGTCGAGGAGGCGCTCGAATTTCCAGCCCTCCCAGTCCGCGCGACGGTCGGCTTTTCGGTCGGAAACCTCGGGCCTGGCGCCCGCGCGCGCGGCGCCGTCCAAGGCGGCCGCCTTGGCGTCGGCTCCGGGCAGGGCCACGAGAAGTGCGGAGATCGCCTCGAGCCCCATCCCGTAGTAGCGCGCCAGGCGCAGGGCCCAGACCGCGTTTTCGAGTTCGACCTCGAGGAGGAGAAGCTCGCGGAGGCAGCCCCGCCTCCGCGGCGGAACCCGGCCCAAGGCCTCCCAGAGCTCGGCGTAGTACTGCCGGTCAAGCTGGTTCTCCG
>JAEUJG010000392.1 GCA_016794765.1 Spirochaetaceae bacterium
AGCTGCTTGGCGACGAAGTAGCACTTCTTGATCGTGTTGAGCATGTGGATCGGGATGCGGATGACGCGGCCCTTGTCGGCGAGGCTCTTGATGATGGCCTGCCTGATCCACCAGGTGCCGTAGGTGGAGAAGCGGCAGCCGCGGGTGTAGTCGAAGCGTTCGACGGCCTCGATGAGGCCGATGTTGCCCTCGTCGATGAGGTCGAGGAGGGAGAGGCCGCGGTGCTGGTAGTTCTTGGCGATGGAGACGACGAGGCGGAGGTTCGAGGAGATCATGCGGTTCTTGGCCGCGACCAGCTCGCCTTCCGAGCGGTCGCGCTCGAGGCGCCATTCGCCCTCCTGGAGGAGGTTCTCCGCCCTGGAGGCGTCAAGCTCCTTGACGCGGGCGCGGGAGCGCTGGATCTTCTCGCCGATCTGGAGCTCTTCTTCGGCGGTGAGGAGGGCGAACTTGGAGATCTGCTTCAGGTAGAGGGCGAGGGGATCGGTTTCCTTGGCATGCTTGGGTTTTTTTTTCTTGGCGAGAGGGAGCATCGTCTTGTTCTTTTTCTTGGGCTGGACCGGCTTCGGAAAAGAGCCATCGTTTACCACGTCTCCACCTTCCCCCGTCGCGCGCGCGCGGCGCGCCTCTCAGGCGGCCGTCGGAACGGGGATGAATATATCACGCTTTCCCGGACCGACAGATGAAATGTACTGACATACGGAGTATATTTCAAAGAATCGCAAGCAAATATCGGGAATTCAGTCACGCGGCACCGTTGCGGGATCGAGAGCTTCCCCTCCCTTGAAGACGAAAAAATACGCGACGGCGCGGCCTTCCTTCGGATCAAGGCCGATGCGGCCCAATTCCTGCCCGGCGCGAATTCGGTCGCCGACGCCGACCGCAAGCTCCTCGTTGCCGCCATAGACATAGACATGGCCGTTCTTGGACTGGACGAAGGCGACCTGGCCGAAGCCGCGATAAGGCCCCGCCGAGACGACGGTGCCCGAGGCCACGGCGAGAGAAGGTTCGCCCGAACGGGTACGGATGAGGATGCCGAACAACTTGCCGTCGAGATAGCTCGCCTCGCCGGAGCAGGGCCAGGAAAGCTTGCCGTCGACGGCGCGCGCCGAGGTCTTGACGATGGGCGGCAGGGGCACGGAAGGCGAACCGGCCGAAGCCGAGGCCCCGCCGCCGGCGCCGCTTGGGACGACCGCGCCCCCCGCCGTCTTGCCGGAGGCGGGCGAGGCCGTCCCCGTCGCCTTGCTTCCCGCGCCCGAGGCGGGGGTGGAGGCGACGGCTGCCGCCGGGGCCTTGCCGCCGGGCACGAACAGCACATCGCCTTCCTTGATGACGGCGGTGGCGGCGAGCTTGTTCGCCGCCCGGAGTTCCTCGACGCCGACCGCGTAGGAGCGGGCGATGCCATACAGGGTTTCTCCCTTTTCGACCTTGTGCAGGCGGGGAATGACGAGCTTCTGCCCGGCCTTGAGCTTGGCCGGATCGACGATGCCGTTCGCCGCCGCGATGGCTTCGTAGGGGAGCTTGTAACGCCTGGCCACCGAGTAGAGCGTCTCCCCCTTTTCGAGCACGTGGACGCCCGGCTCGGCGGCGGCGAGCGGGGCTAGGAGGAAGAGCCCGAACAGGGCGAGTGAAAGCGAACGGTTCATTCGCTACGAGTATCGGCGCGGAACGTGGGGAAGCTTGAGCATGGGGAAGCTATTTCCCCGGGGCGCCGCGGCGCCGAGGGACTAAACCGCTGGCCGGCGCCGGGGCGCAGGGGCGGCGCGGCGGACCGGGAGTCCCGCCGCCCCAGCCAAACCTAGAGGGCGTATTCGAGAATGAGCCTGAGCCGCCCGATCCGGGCCTCGTACTCGCCCAAGCCCGAGCCGTCGGCGGCGAGGGGGCGGGCGGCTCCGCCGGAGTACTCGAGGCCCCAGAGGAAGGCGCTCGGCAACCTGAGACCGAAGGCGAGGCGCCAGGCGAGGACCGCGTCGAGGCCGCCGGGAGCGGCGGGATCGCGATGGGCGCGGTGCTCGATCTCGCCCTCCAGGACGGCTATCTTGCCGAGGCGGAACAGCGCCTCAAGGCCGGCGTTGAGGGAATCGGCGACGATGAAGCGCTCCGGAACCAAGGGCAGGTTGTAGGAGAGGCCGATAAGCCAATCCGCCCGCTTGAAGCCCGCCGTGTCGTCCACGCCGCCGAGCCCCGCGCGAATCCGGCGCCCCGGACGCGGGTCCACGGCGCCTTCCAAGGAGCGGCGCCAGTCCCAGCCGTAGCCCGCGTAGACGAGGGTCCTGCCCCAGACGCCGAAGTCGACGGATTGGGAGAGGGTGGACTCCACGGGCGCGAGGTCGGCCTCGGGTCCGGCGAGGGGCAGGTCGCGCTTGTCGAGGCTCGTGCGGATGAAGACGCCGCCGGATTCGCCGAAGCTCCCCTCGGAACGGAGGCGGAAGTCGAAGAGTCCCGTCGAGGCGAAGCGGCTCTCGCTCTCGAGAAGGAGGCCGAGGGGCGGGACCATGCGGAGGGAAAGGTATTCGCGCGGGACGTGGAGGAAGACCCATTTCCAGCGGCGGGCGCGCTCGGCGCGGGCGGCGGCCGGATCGCGGATCTCGCGATCCACGGCGCGATGGGCTGCGGCGATTCCGGCCTCGGCGGTCGCGAGGCGCCGCTCGGCGAAGAGGAGCTTGTCGCGGGCGTAGCCCTTGTCCGGCAGGGAGGAGGCGGCGCGCTTGAGCGCGGCCAACGCGTCGGCAAGGGCCCGCGACTGGAGCGCGAGGCGGTCGAGGAGGGGCTCGAGGCGCTCCGGGCCGTAGGCCGAAGGGTCGGCGACCAGGGGGCGCTCCTCGGCGAGGAGGGACTCGGCCTGGTCCGCCTCGGCGAGGGCGGCGTCGATGACGGCGGAAGCCGCCGCAGCGGCCTGGTCCTTGGCCAGGGCGGCCTCGGCGGCGCGGATCCGCGCGACGCCCTTGTCCGCCGTGTCGCCCAGGGCCTTGAGGAAGCGCTTCAATTCGGGGGAACTCCGGCCCTTCGCGGTGGACAGGACGGAGCCGTCCTCCAGCGCTTCGATCAGGGCGAGCGCGGCCGACACGCGGTCGAGGGCCTGGCCGTAGCGGCCGAGCGATTCGCCGAGGAGGGCGGCCGATTCCGCCTCCGCGGCCGCGGCGAGGAAGCCCTCGGCGTCGAGGGTGGCGGATTCGGCCTCGTCGAGGAGGGCGAGGGCGGCCGCCAGGAAGGGTCCGCGGGCGACGATCCGCAGCGATTCGTCGTCGACGCGGAGGCTGACGTTGGCGGTGAAGAGCGCGCCTTCCTTGAGGGAAGACTCGGTTGTGAAGACGAGGCCGATGGGCGGATCGCGGAGGAAGACCTCGGCGAAGAGGCGGTCCTTGCCGAGCCCCGCGAACAGGGCGCGGAGGGCGGCAGCCCGCGCGCGTTCCAGGGCCTCCGATTCGAGGGCGCTCGAGCCCGAGCCGCGGGCGAGGTAGGAGCCGCCTTCGGCGCGGAAGGCCGGCCCGGCGGCGGCCGCGCCCGCCGGAGAGGGGCTTTGCGCTCCGAGGCCTGCGGCCACGGCGCCAAGGAGGCAGGAAAGGAGGATGACCGAAGGCAAGCGCGCGTCTCTCATGGGAGCCGGCTCCTTGTCCGCGCGGGCCCGGAAGGTCCGCGACCCGTGGCGCGGCGTCGTGGGATCGCGGGGACCGAAGGAGTCGCGTCCCCGCACATCGCTAGTTCGCGGGCGCGGCGGCCTCGAAAAGCCAGCGCCCCGCGTCGTCGATGAGCTTGGAAAGGATGACGATGTGCACTTCGCTCTTCGCGCGCTCGACCTCGCGGTTCCAGCGCTGGCCGGGGAAGCGCTTCTTGAGCCGGTCCTTGGTCGCGTCGGCGAGGGCGACGAGCTCGGCGCGCTCCGCCTCGGTCGAGGCGGCCGCGGCGCCGAGGCTGCCGAGGAGATAGGCGGAGAGGAGGGAGAGGACGGCGTCCCGCGAGGAGACTCCGCCGCGGAGCCGGGGCAGGGCCTCGGCGGCCTTGCGCTGGAGGACGAGACTGAAGGCGTAATCGAAGCGGAGCCACTCGCGGTTCTCGACGTCCTTCGCCTCGAGGAACCGGGCGAAGAAGGCTTCGGCCTCGGCGGGGCGGTTTCGGAGGAGGCGCGTCACGCCGAAGAGCACGGCGTTCCTGCGCAGGAGTTCCGGCCGCTTTTCGCCGAGCTCGAGCTCGAGGCGCTCGATGCCCTCGACGTCGGACTGGAGGAGGTAGGCGTTCACGAGGAGGGCGACATGGCGGCCGCCATAGCGCTTGCGGGTGAAGATGCGGTCGACGAGATGGGCGGCCAGGGCACCCCAGTCCTCCCGCTCGACGAGGATGAAGACCTTCCAGTTGGCGATGAAGAAGGCGTTGAGGCCGCCGATGAGGAGGACGAAGATCAGGGCCAGATACCAGTTGCCGGTCCAGAAGGAGAGGGAATATTCGGGGCCGAGGAGGAAAAAGGGCATAAGGAAGACAAAAAGGAAGGAGATGACGATGACGGCGTTGAAAAGGATGAATATTGTCCTAAATTTCATCGTCGGACGCTCCTATAATTACAATGTGGAGAAAACCCCAAGCGCGCAGGGGGCGCGAATTCGAGTTTAGGCGAGCCTAACGCGCGGGGTCAATGGGTGGCACATGAACGACATAGCGACGACGGCCTTGAAGCCGCAACATTATTTTTCCAAGTTCCTCTACCTCGACGGCGGCTTCGTCCTCCTGGCGCCCGAGACGCCGGTGACGAACGAACTCGTCAACCGGCTCGCGCGCTGGGAGTTCCGCGACCTCAAGACCGAAGGCGAGGAAGTCGCCTCCCCGGCGGTCGAGGCGACGGCCGGAGCCGCCCCCGAGGCGGCCGACGCCGCGCCGATGCCCAAGATCGCGAACGACGCGGCCGACGACGAACGCCTCGCCTCGATCCTGGCCTTCTACGAGAAGTTCACCGAGTACGTCGAGGGCTTCTATCACCAGTTCGTCACCCAGAACCAGCTCAACT
>JAEUJG010000399.1 GCA_016794765.1 Spirochaetaceae bacterium
TACACCAAGGCGGTTTTTTTAGCGCTCATCGTCCCTGCATCGTATCGGACTCGCGCCCGCGATTCAACGGCGAAGCTTGATCCGAATCCGCTTTGCGTCGCCCGGGCCCATGGCCTAGACTGGTAGGCGTAGGAGCCGCTCGATCATTCCCGGCGGCAGGGGGTTCCCATGAAACGTTCAAGGATCTTCGCTTTCCTGGCCCTCGCGGCCGGCCTTCTCGTCGGCGCGGCGAGCGCCCCGCCCGCCGCCTCGGAGGTCTCTCCCGACGACGAGGATCCCATCGCCACCATCGAGTACCTCGACGGCCCCGTCACGATCACGCGGGACGGCCGGACGATCGCCGATCCCTTCATCGGCGACGATGTCTACGACGAAGACCTCTTCCGCACCGGGTCGGGCGGCAGCGTCGTCATCGCCCTCGGCGGCGCGACAGGGATGCGGGGCAACATCACGGTCGCCCAGAAAAGCGCCTTCTACCTGCGGCTCGCCGGTTCCGGCGACAAGACCAAGAGCCAGGCCGAGCTCGTGGCCGGCCAGCTCGCCCTCAAGGTAAAGAAAATCGCCGGCTCGCCGGAACTCGAGGTCCTCGCCGCCGACACGGTCGCGGGAGTCCGCGGCACCGAATTCACGGTGACGAGCTCGGCGGGCGGCGCCGTCCTCGTGTCCTGCGTCGAGGGGGAAGTGGCCTGTGTCGTGGACGGCGACAGCCTTTCGGCCCTGCCCGGCCAGGCGGTCGAGCGGCGCGAGGGCGCCCGCCTCCGGCGCATGGCGGTCGCCGCCGGCGAGGATGAGAACTTCAGGCGGCGTTGGGCCGACGACGAGGCGGCCGCCTTCAAGCGCGACGCGCCCAAGGCGGCGCGGACCATCGCGACGCGTTACCTCGAGCTCTCCGAGCGGCTCGCCGGCATCCACAAGGAACTTGCGGCCTCCGGCGTCCTCCGGCGCTGGGCCGAGGAGCGCGAGGCGGCCCTCTCGCGGCGGCCGCCGCGGAACCCCCGCGGCGCCGCACCGGGAACCCCGCCGGGTTCCGCGCAGGGTCCCGCGCCCGCCGGCCCGCCGAGCGGAGGATCCCCGGCCAAGCCGGGTGCCACGCCTGGAGCCAAGCCGGGAGGCGGGGCCGCGACGCGCGCCCCGCAACGTCCCGACCTCGCCACCCTGGGAAAGGAGGTCCGCGAAGTCGCGCCCCTCCTCCGCGAAAGCGCGGCCATCCTCGGCAAGCTCGAGCGGATGAACGCGGCCGTCGACGAGCTCGAGAAGGCCCTCGCGGGCGAGGAAGCCATCCTCTCGGAGGAAGTGCGGAAGGGTCTCACGGTCCGGGATTTCTTCAAGCGCTTCGAGACTGGCCGCGAGCGCCTGGACCGGGACATCGCCTGGCTCCGCCAGGCCGGGAAAATGCTCAAGCAGCGCTCCGCCTTCCTCGCCAAGGCGGGAAAGAAACCCTGACGGGGCAAGGGAGCGCCACCCCGGTGGAGCCCCCCGCACCCGCCTACAAGCCCAGCTTCGCGTCGATCCGCGCCTTGGTGGCCGCCAGGACCTCCGCGGTCTCGACGCGGACGAGCTTCAGGAAAAGCTCGTAGCGGTCGTCCTTCCGGTACACCGAGCCGGAGACCAGGACCTCGGCGCCGAGGAGCTTCCCGACCTTCGCGGCCGATTCCTCGTCGGCCAGGCCCGATAGCTGGAGCTCGAGCTCCTTCAGGATCTTCTGCAAGTCCTTCCGCTCCACGATGGTCCAAAGCTTGGCGGCCGTCGCCGCCTGGGCGAGCTGGGAGCCGAAGTATTCGGCGTTGGCCGAAAGTCCCGTAGCCGGGGCGGCCGGATCGGCGGCCTCGGGCGGCGCGATCGGCATGACGGCCAGCCTCGTCTCCGGTCCCATGCGGAAGGTCGAGTAGTCGGCGAGGTTTTGCAGCGCTTCGGCGAAGAGCTTCCCGAGGGTGTCCTCGCGGCTCTCGTCGGCGATCTTGTTCGCCTCGTAGAAGGACTCGTCGTAGACGAGGGGCTTCTCCGAGAAGCGCGCGAGTTCCTCCTTCACGAAGCGGATGACGACGGCCTCGAGCTTGTCGGTGGTGAAGTTCGTGCCCGTGTGGTGGGACACCGAGCCTTCCTTGCCGCCCTCGCTCTCGCCGCCCTCGCCGTAGGTGAGGAAGATGTACTTGCCCTGGGTGTACTGGGACAGCTGGCGGAGAACGTACTCGCCTTCCAGGTCCAGGCCGCCGGTGCCGATCGTGAAAAGCTTGATGCCCTTCTCCTTGGCCTCGCGGGCGGCCGCGGCGTAGTCGTAGGTCTGGTCGGGATAGAGCTGGGCCGGCGCGTCGGTGACGGCGAAGGCCAGGCGGAGGCCGTCCTTGTTCCAGGCCATGCGGCGCACCGAGTCTTCCAGGGCCGCCTGCAGGTCTTCGGGAGTGTCCCCGCCGCCACCGGCGGTCACGCCGTCCAGGACCTTCTGGAAGGCGTCGAGATCGGCGGTGAAGGGATGGACTTCGGTGACGTACTCGTCCTCGCGGTCCTTGTAGAGCACGAGGCCGAAGCGGATCGCGGGCTTGGGCTTGAGCGCGGAAAGGTTCGTGTGGATGATCTCGATCGTCGCGCGGAGGCGCTCGATCTCCTCGCCCATCGAGCCCGTCGTGTCCATGATGAAGAGGACGTCGACGGGAAGGGGCGCGGCGATCTTGCGCTCGGCGGCCAGCTTGACCGTCGCGGAGCGCGGTCCGCCGCGGGGCAGGTCGATCGCCGCCTTTCCGGCGGGAGAGGCGACCTCGACGCGATAAACCTGGGCCTCCGTCGCGCCGGCGTAGTCCCGCGGGTAGATCGAGAAACCGCCGTCCGAATAACTCTTGCCCTTCGCCACCGTCCTCGAGCCGACCTTCACGACGAGGTCGGCGTTGGCGACGGGTCGGTCCTTGGCGTCGAGGAGCTTGAGGACGAGACGCTCCCGGACATCGAGTTCCTTGTGCGGCGTCTCCTTCCATTGGTCGAGGAACTTGACGAAGAGCCCGTACTGCTCGTTGTCGTCGGAGAAACCGGCCTTGAGGCCCGACTGGCTCGGCGCTGCGCGGGGCGCCGCGGCGGAACCCGCGGCGGGGGCCGCTCCCGAGCCGCGGCCCAAGGCCATCCCCGGGGCCGGCGGCGAGGCGTCCCCGGAATCGAAGGCGGACTTGGCCGCATCCTCGCGGGTGGCGCCGCGGAGCTCCGCGGCCTTTTTCTCGTCCGCGGCCAAGCGGTCCTTGTCGGCGGGTTTCGGCGCCGCCGCGGTCTCACCCTCGGCCGGCTTGGCCCCGCCGGTCGTCGCCGATGGGGAGACGGGCGCCGGGGGCGACAGGGGTTCCGGCCCGGCGGCCGGCCGGGGCGCGGCGCAGGCCGAGGCGGCTAGCGCCACCAGGACGACGAGGACCAAGGAACCAAGGGCAAGCGCGACGGTAGCCGTCCGCGCGGTCTTTCGAGTCCCGGACGCGGGGGAACGAGCCATTTTAGGCCTCCTCTGGGGCAATTACCGACAAGTATAGTGCGCGGAACCGCCGCTTTCAGCGCAATCGCCGCCGGATCGGCGGCCGGGCGCTCCGCGCGGGCGCAAGATCAACGGCCCTTGTTCAGGAAGGCTGCGACCGCGTATGCTTGCCCCATGGACAGAGCCCGCATCGTACTGAAGCCGAAAGAAGACCTTCGCCTCCGCGCGGGGCACCCCTGGGTCTACGACAACGAGATCGCCCGCGTCGAGGGCGAGCCCGCCGCCGGCGGCGACGTCGACATCTACGACGCCCGGCTCCAGCCGGTGGGCTCCGCCTTTTGGAATCCGGCCTCCAAGATCCGCGGGCGCATCTATTCCCGCCAGCCCCGGCCCGCCGACGAGGCCTTCTTCGTCGAGGCCTTCGGGCGCGCCCTGGCCTGGCGCCGCCGCTTCTTCGATCCGGAAACCCAGAGCCTCCGCCTCGTCTTCGGCGAGGCCGACGGCGTGCCCGGCCTCATCGTCGACTCCTTTGTCGGCGCCGCCGAATCGGCCGCGGGCGCGGCCGGCGCGAAGGGCCGCTGGCTCTCGGCGCAGTTCCTGGCCCTCGGCGTCGAAACCCGCAAGGCGGAGATCCTCGCCGCCCTCGCCAAGGTGATCCCGAACGACGGCGTCTTCGAACGGAGCGACGCTCCCGTGCGCAAATACGAGGGTCTGCCTCCCGCAACCGGCCTGGCCGCCGGCGCCGTCCCCGAGAGGATCGTCATCGCGGAGAACGGCCTTTCCTTCGCCGCCGACCTTGCCGGCGGCCAGAAGACCGGCTGGTTCCTGGACCAACGTTCCAACCGCGCCGCCGCCGCCCGCTTCGCCAAGGGCAAGCGCGTCCTCGACGCCTTCTGCAACGCGGGCGGCTTCGGCCTGGCCGCCGCGGCCGCCGGCGCCGAGTCCGTGCTCGCCGTGGACGCCTCCGCGGACGCCGTCGCCGCCGTCCTCGCGAATGCCGGCAGGAACGGCCTCGCCGACCGCGTGAAGGCCGAGGAGGCGAACGCCTTCGACTTCCTCCGCGGCCTCGAGCGCGCCAAGGAGCGCTTCGGCCTCATCGTCCTCGATCCGCCGGCCTTCGCCAAGAACCGCGCGGCCGTCGAGGGCGCCCATCGCGGCTACAAGGACCTGAACCTCCGCGCCCTCAAGCTCCTCGAGCCGGGCGGCATTCTCGTCACCTGCTCCTGCTCCCACTGGTTCGGCCCGGAGCGTTTCCAGGCCATGCTCGAGGAGGCGGCGCGCGACGCCGGCCGGCGCCTCCGCCTCGTCGAGGAGCGTACCCAGGACCTCGACCACCCCATCGTGACCGGCTATGGGGAATCGCGGTACCTCAAGTGCACCATCGTGGAGGCCATGGACCGCGGCTGATCCCGCCGGATTTCGGCGCGCCTAAAAAAACGGAAAGCCGCCGTCGTTCCCCGAGACGGAACGGCGGCGGCCTTTTTCGCGGCGCCTCTGTCTAGAGGATAAGCACCTTTTTGACCTCTTCCCGGCTCACGCCGAAAAGCCGCATGAGTTCGTCCGGGGTCGAGTAGGCGGTGCCCGCCTTCGCGTTGAAGAAGGCGATGAAGGCCTTCATCTCCGCCTCGTCGCCCGAGTAGAGGGCGGAGGAGAAGGCGGCGCGGTAGAGGCCCTCCTCGGCGAGCTGCATCGTGGTGAGCGAGCCGTACTGGCGCTTGGCCTTGCCGTCTACGACCGCCTGGAGGCCGTCGTAGCCGATGGTGAAAAGGAAGTCCTCGCGGGAAATCATGGCTGTCTCCGTGCGCGCCCCGCTGGCGGGACGGCGAAAAAAATGCCGCGGGAGCGGTGCCCGCGGCGTAAAGTCTACCCCTCGCGGGGTCCTGCGCGCAAGTCGGCGCCGCCGGGGACCGGCGACGCGCGATGGGCGGATCAGGCCGGCGAGAAGCTGTCCTTGCCGGCGCCGCACATGGGGCAGACCCAGTCGGCGGGCAGGCTCTCGAAGGCGGTGCCCGGCTTCACGTTGGTGTCGGGATCTCCGACGGCCGGATCGTAGATGTAGCCGCAAACGTCGCAAACGTACTTCTTCATGTGTTCTCCTTATTTTCGAAGCCCGGGCCGACGGCTGGGGGTCCGCGCCGGCCCGGACCTTCGTTTCGACTCGTCAGGCCTTCCAGAGGCCGTGCTTGTTGCAGTACTCCCGCGCCGCGACCTTGGCGGCCTTCACGCAGAACAGGGCTTCGGGCTTGTCGCCGGGCTTGAGCTGCTTGCGGTGCACCTCGCCGTCGGCGATCAACTCGATCCACTCGATGTAGTGTTCGGCTTCCATCGGGTGGAGGACCGAACCGACCGTCACCTTGTAGCCCTCGGGGGTCTTCTCGACGACGGGAAGGTGCTTTTCCTTGGCCGCGTCGGTCGTGTTCTCCACGAAGAGCTTCATCGGCTGGCCGCAGCAGACGAGGTCGCCGTCGCCGGCGTGGAGCACCTCGACGATGTTGCCGCATTTTTCGCACTTGTACACTTGCATGAGTCCGGCCATGGAGAGGCCTCCTTTTTTTGCGTTAGTAGTTTTCTCCGAGAAGTTCGAAATAGGACTGGGGATGGGCGCAGGCCGGGCAGGCCTTCGGGGCTTCGGGGCCCTCGAAGAGGTAGCCGCAGTTCAGGCAACGCCAGACGGCGGGCTTGTCGGCCTTGAAAACCTTGCCCTCCAGGATGTTCTTGCGGAGCTTTTCGTAGCGTTTCGCGTGCTGCTTTTCCGCCACGGCGATCGCCTCGAAGACGACGGCGATGGCGTCGAAGCCCTCTTCCCTGGCGATCTTCGCGAAGCCGGGATACATGGTCTTCCATTCGTAGTTTTCGCCCTCGGCGGCGTGGAGCAGGTTGTCCTGGGTGGGTCCGACGGTGCCGAAGGGGAAGGCGCCGGTGATCTCCGTCTCGCCGCCCTCCATGAATTTGAAAAGGCGCTTGGCGTGCTCCTTTTCCTGGTTGGCCGTCTCCTCGAGGATGAGGGAAATCTGGAAGAACCCCTCCTCGCGCGCCTTGGAGGCG
>JAEUJG010000421.1 GCA_016794765.1 Spirochaetaceae bacterium
TGACGACGAGGACTTTGGGGCCGGGTGGCAGGGGGGCCTCCTCGGCGTAGTCGATGCGAAGAAAAAAGTCGAGATAGGATCGAAGCACCCAATAGAGGATGCGGTACCAGGCGGGATTGTAAACCTTCAAGCGGCTGCTCCTAACTTTTGGTGTCGGCAACATCGCGCCGCGGCGCGGCTTTGGGCCCGGGGCGAGCCCCGCGGCCCTTCCATAGACCCCGCGCGCCGACTCCGGTTGCGAGGTCGGCCCGGCCGGCCGGCCGGCGGGATTCTGCGGGCAAGAACAGTATAGGCGAATCCGCCCGGGGAGGCGAGGGAATCAGGGTAATTTCGGTCGACAATCCGCCCATCCCGGGATAGGATGGTGCCCCATGAACACCTCCAATCCGCTCCTCGAGAGCTGGGACGGCCCCTACGGCCTCCCCCCCTTCGACCGCATCAAGACCGAGCATTTCGCGCCCGCCCTCGACGAGGCCATGGCCGCGCACAAGGCCGAGGTGGCCGCCATCGCCGCCTCCGCCGAAGAGCCGAGCTTCGCCAACACGGTGGAGGCCTTCGAGAAGAGCGGCGCCGCCCTGGACCGCGTCCTCGGCGTGTTCTTCAACCTGACGAGTTCCCTGAGCTCGGACGCCCTGAAGGCGGTGGAGCTCGAGTACAGCCCGCGGATCACCGGCCACTACACGGGCCTTTATCTCGACGCCGACCTGTTCCGCCGCGTCGAGGCCGTGTACGCGAAGCGCCGGACCCTCGCCCTCGATCCCGTCCAGGTCCGCCTCGTGGAGCGCATCCGGCTCAATTTCGTCCTCGCCGGCGCCCTCCTGGACGACGCCAAGAAGAAGCGGCTCGCCGAGCTCGCGGAGACCCTCACCGAACGCTGCACGACCTTCGGCCAGCACGTCATGGCCGACGAGGACGGCACCGTGATCTGGCTCGAGACCGCGGCCGACCTCGCGGGCCTGCCGGAGGACCTGGTCGCCGCCGCCGCCGAGGCCGCCAAGGAGCGCGGCGGGGAAGGGCGCTGGGCGATCACGCTGTCCCGCTCCTTCGTCGAGCCCTTCCTCTCGACCTCCACCCGCCGCGACCTCCGGCGCAAGGTCTACGAGGCCTTCTCCGCCCGCGGCGAGATGGTCCCCGAGCGCGACACCAAGCCCCTCATCCGCGACATCCTGACGCTGCGCCGCGAGCAGGCCCGGCTCCACGGCTACGCGAGCTTCGCCGACTACGCCCTCGTGGACCGCATGGCGGGGAAACCCGAGGCCGTCGCCGGGCTCTTCTCCCAGGTCTGGCCCGTCGCCCTGAAGCGCGCCGCCGAGGAGAAGAAGCTCCTCCTTGAGTTCGCGAAGAAGGCGGACGGCCTCGACTCCCTCGAGGCCTGGGACTGGCGCTACTACGCCGAGTGCGTGCGGAAGCGCGACTACGACCTCGACGACGCCGAGGTGAAGCCCTACTTCGTCCTCGACAACATGGTGAAGGCCATGTTCGAGGCGGCCGAACGCCTCTTCGGGATCCAGTTCGTCGAGGTGCGGGGTCAGACCCTCTACCACCCCGACGCCCGCCTCTTCGAGGTCCGCGTCAAGGCGGACGGCTCCCTCAAGGGCCTTTTCATCAGCGACAACTTCGCGCGCCCCGGCAAGCGGAGCGGCGCGTGGATGAGCAACTACCGCGACCAGAGCGCGGGGGTCGTGCCCATCGTCTCCAACAACAACAACTTCACGAAGGGCAAGCCCGGCGAGAGCGTGCTGATCTCCTTCGACGACGCGCAGACCCTCTTCCACGAGTTCGGCCACGGCCTCCACGGCCTCCTGAGCGACGTGCGCTACCGGGCCCTCTCCGGCACCAACGTCCTCCGCGACTTCGTGGAGCTGCCGAGCCAGCTCTTCGAGCACTGGGCCCTGGCGCCCGAGCTCCTGGCCCGCCACGCCCTCCACGCCAAGACGGGCGAGCCCATCCCCGCGGCCCTCGTGGAGAAGATCCGCAAGACCCGCACCTTCAACATGGGCTGGGACACGGTGCAGTACATCGGGCCGGCCCTCCTCGACATGGCCGCCCACGCGATCGACGACCCCTCCGCCTTCGACGCGGCGGCCTTCGAGGCCTCCGAGTGCGCGCGCCTCGGCGTGCCCGCGGAGGTGGGCCTCCGCCACCGCCTGCCGCACTTCCAGCACCTCTTCACCTCGGAGGCCTACGCTGCAGGCTACTACGTCTACATGTGGGCCGAGGTCCTGGAGGCGGACGCCTTCGGCGCCTTCGAGGAAAAGGGCGACCTCTTCGATCCCGAGACCGCCGCCCGCCTCCTCAAGCACATCTACGCGGCCGGCAATTCGCAGGAACCCGCCGCGGCCTTCCGGAATTTCCGGGGCCGCGAGCCGCGCATCGACGCCCTCTTGAAGCAGCGGGGCCTGGCCTAAGTCCCCGCCGCCGCGCCCCCCGCCCCGCGCGGGGCGGGCGCGGCTTGACAGGCTTCCGCGGAACGCGATGCTTAAAGGACGGGGCTGCGGGCCATCGCCGCCCCGATCCGCGCGCGGAGGTTCCCGCATGAAGACCGAGTCGCTCACCCGGATCGACGCCTTTCTCGTATCCTCGACGCTGGAACTCTTCGCCTCCCACGGGGTCGAACTCCGCGAGGTCGAGTACCGCACGGAGGGCGTCGACGAACCCTTCGCCTCCACCATCGGCTTCACCGCCGAGCGGATTCTCGGCGTCCTCGTCCTGACCGTGAGCCGCGCGCTCGCGGAGGCGAGCCTCCCCGCGAACCTCCGCGGGGCCCGCCCGACCGACGAGATCATCGCCGACTGGTCCGGCGAACTGTCGAACCAATGCCTGGGCCGGCTCAAGAACCGCTTCTACGCCGCCGGCGTGGAGATCGCCCTCTCGACGCCGACCGTCTTCGCCGGCAAGGAACTCCGCCACTTCGCCCACCCCTCGCCCCTCTACCGCAGCCTCCAATTCGAGGGCCCGGGCTCCCTCCTCGTGGAGTTCCAGGCCCACTACGGCGCCGACTTCGAGCTCGGCGAGGAAGGCGCGGTGGAGGAGGAATCGCCGCCCGAGGGGGAGGTGTTGTTCTTCTGATGGGGAAAGGCTTGCCTCGCCCAACAAAGCGACGCGTCCCTTCCCTTCAACCGCGGCGTCGCTCCGCCGCGGCGCGGCGCCCGGCGGGGGCGGTCCGATGAGCCGCGATATCCGGGTGTTCGGCGAGCTCGAGTTGCTCGAGCTCGTCCGGCGGGGTGAGCCCCTGCCCGACCACCTCGTGTCGATCGGCAACCCGCGGCTGCCGTGGCGCCCGGCGATGCCGGGCGAGCGCCTGCCGCCGGAATTCCGCGGGCGGTTCAGGCGCATATTGCGGCTGACCTTTTTCGACGTGGAAAGGAAGGACCTCCTCGGCGCGATGCGGCCACGCCGCATACCCGAGGCTCGGGACGTCCGGCGACTGCTCCGATTCTGGGAACGCAGCAAGCACGAAGCGACGGGCTATGTCCTCCACTGCTGGGGCGGCGTCTCGCGCTCGACGGCGATGGCGCTCGGTCTTCTCTACCTCGACTCGGGCTCGGAGGCGGCGGCGGCTTCCCGGCTCCGCGAATTGAGGCCCGAGGCGGGGCCGCACCGGGGCATCCTGCGGCATCTCGACGCGGAACTCGGTTCCCGCCTTCTCGAAGCGGGGGAGGCCATCGTGGCGGCCCGGATGGAAGCTTGGCGCCGCGAGCTCGACATGGAACTCGCCGTGCTCTGCGAGGAGCTGCCGGCCGTGGAGGAATAAGGCCGGACAAGCCGGTCGCTCGGCGCTTGCCTCCCGGGCGTGAATGGAGCAGGATGATTCCATGGACAGCCTGAGCCCGGAGGCCCGGAGCCGCGTCATGGCGGCTGTCCGGGGCCGCGACACGGCGCCGGAGCGGTCGATCCGCTCCGCCCTGCACGCGCGGGGCTATCGCTTCAGGGTGGACGCGCGCGACCTGCCGGGCCGGCCCGACCTCAAGCTGACGCGGCACGGCGCCGTCGTCTTCGTCCACGGCTGTTTCTGGCACGGCCACGATTGCCCGCGCTTCAGGGCCCCCTTGAGCAACACGGCGTTCTGGCTCGCCAAGATCGAAGGAAACCGCTCCCGCGACCGGCGCGTCGTGGACGAACTCCTCGCTGCCGGCTGGCGCGTCGCGGTCGTGTGGGAATGCGCGCTCAAGGGCCCCACGCGGCGGGAGGATCCCGGCCGGCTCGTCGACGCCCTCAGCCGCTGGATCGAGGGAAGGCGCCGCTTTGTCGAATTCTCCGGCCGCAGGGGGCGAGCCGAGGCGGCGGCCAAGCCGCGGGCCTGCTACGAACGCAACGACAGCGCCGCGCGCTTCGCCGCCGAGCGCTCCGCCGCCTATCGCGGCTTGTCGGGCGGCTGAAGGCGCGTCGGCCGCGGGCTCAGTCGCGCGGTCGGCTGCGATCCCCACCCTCGAAGGCGTCGAGGCATTCCTCCACCGTCGCGAGATGGAGGTCCAGCACCTTGGAGAGGGGAATCTGGTAGCCGCCGGCGAGGTTCCAGGCGAGGGGCTTACCGCGCGCGGCGGCCCAGCGGAAGACCGCGCGGTCGCGCCGGCGCAGTTGGTCGCCCGTGAGATAGCCGCCCAGGGGGTCGTCCACGTGGGGATCGGCGCCGGCCTGGTAGAGGAGGAGGTCGCAGTTTCCCGCCGCCTGGTCGAGTTCCTCCTCGAGCCCGGCGAGCCAGGTCTCGGCTGCGCGGGGCGACGCGATGAGCCCGGAGAAGGCGCCGAAGGAGTGGTTGACGATCCAGCCCAGGCCCTTGCGGTGGATGATGTCCTCGGTGCCGTTGCCCCAGTGCGCGTCGAAGTCGATTATCCCCACCCTGCGCGCCAGGCCTTCCGCGCGGAGGAGGATGGCCGCGACGACGAGGCCGTTGAAGGTGCAAAAGCCCCCGCCCGAGGTGTAGGATGCGTGGTGGAAGCCGCTCGTCGGCGAGCAGGCGGCCCCGCCGGCGGTCGCGGCGTGCCGGGCCGCGGCCCACATGCTGCCCGTCGTCCACGGGAGGGAGGCGGCGACCTCCGGGAGGCGGTTGCCGAAACCGTTGTCTTCCTCCAAGGCGAGGACGCGCGCTACCCGGTCGGGATGATGGGCCAGCGCGAGGCCCTTCGCGGAAACGCCGCGGAAGTTCCGATCGACCTCGACCCTGCCGGGGAAGCGGCCGAGGGCGGCTTCCACGAAGGCCGCGGGCTTGCCGGCGCTCGGGGAATAACTCGCGTTGGCCGCCACCGACTGGAGGGGCGTGTAGAAGAGCTTCACGGCCTCGGGACCTCCCTAACCTGCGACCGCTCCGTCGGCCCGAAGCACTTCGGCAGGGTCTCCTCCGCGGGGCCGAGGATCTCCTCGTCGAAGTCGCCCTCGGCCAGGTCCACGTGTTCTAGGTTGAGGCACAGGGTCCTCGCCCCCGCGTACTTCGCCGAGCGGGCGAAGGAGGCCGCCGGAAAGACCGTGGCCGAAGTGCCGACGGCGACGAAGAGGTCGCATTCGTCGAGGGCCCGCTTGGCCCCGCGGCTCTCCCGGGCGGGAATCATCTCGCCGAAGAGGACGATGTCGGGGCGGAGCGGCGAACTGCAGAGCGGGCACTCGGGCACCGAATCCCCGGCGGTCCGCGCGTCGACGAAGGGCTCGAGGGCGCAACTCGGATTCGAGCAACGCGTCTTTAGGCCGGTCCCGTGGTACTCGAGCACGTTTGCGCTCCCCGCGCGGGCGTGGAGGCCGTCCACGTTCTGCGTGACGAGGGTGAAGGTCGTGCCCGCGGGGCGGGCCGCCTCGAGGCGCGCCAGGGCGAGGTGGGCGGCGTTCGGCGCCGCGGCCATGGCGAGGGCGCGCATCGCCCACCAGTGCCGCCAGACCTCGAGGGGCTCCGTGGCGAAAGTCTCGATGTGGGAGAGCCGCACGAGGGTCTCGTCCTTCCAGAGCCCGTTCGGGCCGCGATAGGGCCTTAAGCCCGAGGCGACGGAGACGCCGGCGCCGGTGAGGAAGACCACGTGCCCGTAGCGGTCAAGGTCGATCATCGTCTCCATTTTATCGCTCCTACCCGAGGATCCGGGAGGGATCGACCCTCCCGCCGAAGGCTGAAAGGGCCTCCCGCGCCGGCCCGGCCGCTTCGGGGCGGAAGCGGTCCAAAAAGGCGAACGTGATATCGCTCAACTCTTCATCGAGCGTGGCCAGCGCCGGGCCGAGGAGGGCGCCGGGGATGTCCCCGTAATGGGCTTCGGCGATGGAGCCGGCGATGGCGGCGAGGGTGTCCGCGTCGCCGCCGAGGGAGACCGCGTTCCGGACGGCGTCCTCGAAGTCCGACGACTCGAGGAAGGAAATGATCGCCTCGGGCACGGTGCCTTGGCAGGTTTCGTCGAAGCGGTAGCCCGGGCGGATGTCGTCGAGACGGCGCGAAAGGTCGTAGCCGAAGCGGCCCGCGATTTCCTTCCCGATGTCGTCCTTGTCCGCGCCCCGGCGCGCCATGAAGATGGCGAGGGCGGTCGCCTGGGCACCCTTTACGCCCTCCGGATGGTCGTGCGTGGGCAGGGCGCTCGCGGCAGCCTCCCTCAGGACCTCCGCCTCGGTGTCGAAGGCCCAGGCGACGGGGCTCACGCGCATCGCCGAGCCGTTCCCGTAGCTGCAGTAAGGCCCCGCGACGTAGCCGGTCAGCCACCGCCAAAAGCGGCCCCCGTAGCCCGAGTTCGGGTAGCGGACACCCAGTTCCCGCATGGCGGCGCCATAGTCGCCGCCCGCCATCGCCGCCTTCGCGACCGCGAGGGTCATCACGCTGTCGTCCGTGAAGGACGAGCCCGCCTCGAAAAGCCTGAAGGCCTTATACTTGACCGGGCGGAATTCCCGCGTCGAACCGATCACGTCCCCGACCATCGCTCCCAGCATCCATTCCTCCCTGGCGCGCGCGCCTGTTTTTACATGGTTTTTCACATGCGGGGGCCCGCGGCTCCCGCCCAAGCTAGATGTCGAAGACGAAGCCGGCCTTCCGGAGGCGGGCATAGGCCTTTTGGTCGAAGCGGTAGAGCCTCGCGGCGCGATGCGCGACGTCCACCTCGAAATCCTCCGTCTCCTCGAGGACGCCGGTGGCTAGGATCTTCTTGCGGAAGTTCCGCTTGTCGAGCGGCGCGCAGAGGATGGTCTCGTAGAGCCGTTGGAGCTGCGTGAGGGAGAACTTCCGCGGCAGGAACTCGAAGCCGACGGGCTCGCGCCGCACCTTGTCCTGAAGCCGGGCCAGGGCCGCCTCCAGGATGCGCGCGTGGTCGAAGGCGAGCCTGGGCGGCTCGTCCACCGGGAACCAGGCGGCGTTCCGCGCGTCGGTGTCGGCCTTCACCTCGTGCTCGAAGAGGTTGACGATCGCGTAGTAGGCGACCGTGACGACGCGCTCCCGCGGATCGCGGCCCGGGTCGCCGAAGGCGCCGAACTGCTCCACGTAGATCTTCTTGACGCCCGTCTCCTCCTCGAGTTCCCGCCTGGCCGCCTCGTCCAGGGACTCGTCCATCTTGACGAAGCCGCCGGGCAGGGCCCAGGAACCCGCGAAGGGCTCGAGGTCGCGCTGGATGAGAAGAATCTTGAGGTCCCCGTCGTCGAGGCCGAACACCGCGCAGTCCACCGTCACCGCGGGGTGGGGATATTCGTAACCGTACATCGCTCGCTCCCGCGCGGGCAGGCATTCGCGGCCCGCGTATGGTGTAGTATATACACTAACGATGGGATGTCAAGCGATGTTCGCCGGGGAAACGCGCGCCGTGCGGTGCCTTCTTCTCCAACCAAGCGCCGCGCCGCGAAGCGGCTCGCGTCCCGCGGCTTGTGCCAAGCCCCAAGTGGGGGTGCCGGAGAAGCCCGGAGCGCGCCTTTCCCGGAAAGGCGCGCAAGGACTTCGGAGGCAGGGGGAGCCGCGGGAGCGGCCGCGCGCGTAGCGCCGCGGCCC
>JAEUJG010000175.1 GCA_016794765.1 Spirochaetaceae bacterium
CCCCGGTCGCGCAGTTCGAGGCGATTGAGGGAGAGGGAACGGAAGATCGAGGGGCTCAGGGAGGCGAAGGAGAAACGCAGGCCGAAATCGCCTTCGACACGGGCTTGGAGCCCGTCCACGGCGGCGCCGAGCCGCGCCCGGAGGCCGCGGTCGAGACTCGGGGCGAGGAGAAGGCCCGCGAGGCCGAGGGCGAGGATGACGCCCGAAATCGCGGCGGGAATCCGCCGCCGAAGAATCATGTGCCTTTTCTCCTCAATCCTAGACTGTCAACAATACCACACATCCCGCCCCGCCGTCAGCCAAAACCGCTCCGTCCGAGCCCGGCGGCCTTGCGCCGGGAAGCGCGAAAGCGGTAGGCTCCCTGCCATGGAAAACACCATGACGCCGACGCTCAAACGCTTCATCGTCCTCGAGGGCGTGGACGGAGCCGGCACGACGACCCAACTCCGGCGCCTTGACGAAGCCCTGGCCCGGCGCGGAATAGCCCACCTCGTCACCTGCGAGCCCACGCCCCTCCCGACCGGCCGCCTCGTGCGGCAGGTGCTCAAGGGCGAGGTCGACGCCCGCCCGGAAACCCTGGCCCGGCTCTTTTCCGCGGATCGCCACGAGCACCTCTACGGCCCGGGCGGCGTCCTCGAATGCCTTGGCCGGGGGGATGTGGTCGTGTCCGACCGCTACCTCTTCTCGAGCCTCGTCTACCAGGGCATCGATTGCGGGCCCGAACTTCCCCGCCTCCTCAACGCCGCCTTTCCCCTCCCCGAACTCCTCATCTACTTCGACCTCCCGGTGGAGGTCTCGATGGCGCGGGTCGAACGACGCGCCGAGCGGGACATCTTCGAGCATCGGACCTTCCAGGAGAAGGCCCGCGCCGCCTACGAGGCGGTGCTCGCCGAGTACGCGGACTCGCCGATGCGGATCGTCCGCCTGGACGCTTCCCTGCCCCTCGAAGAGGTCTGGGCGCGCGTCGCCGTCGCCGTCGGCGACCTGGTCGGCGCCGGCATCGTGGAGTAAAACCGACGAGAAAGGCAAAGGTTTCAGCTAAGGGAGCGCCTTCGCGGCCGCCGATAGATAGATAGCATGTATAGGCCACGACGCGCAGCGCTCCTCGCCCTCCTCCTCGTCCTCGCCGTCGGGGGGGCGGGGGCCTACAACGTCTACTTCAAGGAACAGTTCTTCAGGCTCTACCACCAGCATTACATCCAGTATCCCGACGACGCCATCGAGAACATCTACTGGCTGGAGCAGGCGAAAAAAGCCGATTTCTGCAATCCGCTCTACGCCCTGGCGACGATCGAGGACGAGCGCCACTGGGAACGCTATCGCTACCTCTTCGAAATGCACCTCTCGCTCAAGCTCATAGAGCAACACCTCATCCTGGGCTCGAAGTACGACAAGCGCGTCGCCTACTTCTACAACGCTCCCTGGAAGGACCAGAATCTCGAAAGCCTCAAGATAGCGGAAAGCGCCTACCGGGCGGCCCTCGCCTACTGGGGGGAAGCGCGGGAACTAGCCGCCAAGGCGATGGGAATGCGCTTCGTCCGCCTTGAGGAGGTCCAGTACTGGGAGGACGAAGCCTTCCGGATCGAAGAGGGGGAGCTCGACTACGCCGACATCATCGGCGAGGAGCTCGCGCGCCTTGAAAGGGTCCGGGCAGCCTTCGAGAAGATGGACCGCTCGACCTACTGAAATCGGCGGAATTTCCGCCGCGGCGGGATAGTTGACGAATGCCGCGCGGGGGGCGAGACACGATCGCCGATTGTGTGTATACTCCTTGTCGAGAGAGAAACTCGCGACATCGTACGTAATGCCCTTTCCTGTAGTTGACCGTATTTCGCCATTCCTGCGCTCCGACGCCCTCCAGGCGCCGACCATGAAAAACGATCTGGTTACCTCCAGCTGCCGAAAAGAACTTACCATTCCTTTGTCCAGAGCTCCCCTCAATCCTCTTTTCCCCGACCAGTCGAGGGAGGAAGGATTAGCGCCTGTCCTGGATGGGCGCAATTCAAAGGCCCGGGGCAACGCCACCGGGTGAAGGAAGCCAATATGGGCAAGAAACTCTACGTCGGAAACCTCAGCTACAACACCTACGAGGCCAGCCTCAGGGACCACTTCCAGGCCTTCGGCCAGGTTACCTCCGTCAAGATCATCACCGACCGCGATTCCGGCTCCTCCAAGGGTTTCGGCTTCGTGGAGATGGGCACCGACGACGAGGCGCGCGCCGCCATCGCCGGCATGAACGGCCGCGAGGTCGACGGCCGCCAGCTCAAGGTCAACGAGGCCATGGACAAGCCCAGGAACGATCGCTTCAACGATCGCTACTAAGCTACCCGTCCTCCAACGAAGAACCCGGCCGCGAGGCCGGGTTTTTCATTTGGGTGGCGCCGGGAAAGGCGGCTCTTTGGTGGGGGCGAGCGCCGGAGGCGCGGGGATTTGGTCCGGCCCGCCGGCCCGCCACCCCGCCTCGCCCGGCCGATCCGGCCCGGGCGCGCGGGTTCCCGCTAGAGGAGCTCGGAAGGCTTGCCGGCGACGATGGCCTCGGCGACCCGGATGCCGTCCATGGCCGAGGACATGATGCCGCCCGAATAGCCCGCGCCCTCGCCGCAGGGGTAGAGGCCGGGGACCGCGCTCTGGCAATCCTCGCCGCGCAGGACCCTGATCGGCGAGGAGGTCCTGGTCTCCACGCCGACAAGGACGGCGTCGGGGCGCGCGAAGCCCGGGATCTTGCGGTCGAAGGCGCCGAGG
>JAEUJG010000482.1 GCA_016794765.1 Spirochaetaceae bacterium
CTGAGCCTGCCCGGCAAGGTCGGCCTGACGCCTTATTACGAAAGACGCTGGAAAGAAAAGCGGCCCGGCGCCGGCGCGGGCCTCGTCGAGCTCTCGGGCCTCGCCCTCGGCGATCTCGCCTCGGCCTCGCCCCTGTGGACCGGCATCCCCTTCCACGAGCTCGTCGAAGCGGGGGCGCCCGCCGCCTTCGCGGCCGCGACCGGCTCGGGACTCGGCGCCGCCGCCGAGGCGAGCTTTGTCCCCGAGGCCGGACTCCTCCTCACGCGGGAGTTCGGCTCCTCTTGGCTCGACCTCCTCCTCCCCTCGAGCCTCTCCCTCGCCTACAAGCGCGAGCTCGCGAGGGCGGGCGACGTCGTCACCTCAACCGGAGCCTGGGAACTCGGCGCCAAGGGAGCGGCGCTCAACCTCTTCGGGATCTACGGCGCCTATCCCCTCGCCGGCTTCTTCGAAGAGGACGAGTACGTCTCCACGACCCAGGTCAGGCTCGCCCGCGTCGAGGGTGAAAGCTCTACGAGATTCAAGCTCCTCCGGCAGGATCTCCTGACCTTTTACGCGAAGGAAGGCCGGAATAGCCTGATCCTCGAAAATCGCGTCGCGGCCGAGCGCGAGCCCGCCCTCGCCACCTGGTCGGAAAGCCTCCGTCTCGCCCTGTCCCTGACCCGCGAGCGGCATTGGCTCCTCGACCTCTATCGCCTCGTCCTGCCGCCCCTTCCCGCGGAGGGCGAGGCGGAAGCCGGCAAGCCGGCCTCGAAGCTCGTTTCCGGCTATCTCGCCGACCTGGCCGGACGCAAGCCGCGCGCCAGGACCCTCCTCAATCTCAAGACCGAGCTGTCAGGTCGCCGCGGCGACGCGAGCAAGCCCCTGCCGACCTTGTCCTTCGAGGAGTCGATCGAGGGAAGGTTGACCCTGCCCGACCGCATGACGGTCTCGACGATCGCCGCGCTGTCCCAGCGGCGGGACGGGACGACGGCGGCCCTCCTCCTCGGTTTTACCCTGAGCCTGGGTCTTACCCTGTCCTTCTAGCCCTTCGTCCGCCGGCGCGGGGAGCCCCCGCCCCTCGTCCGCCGGCGCCGGGCGGCGGGTCCTCATTCGGGTAAAGCCGGACTTGTGGTCTTCCGATAGAACTAGCATATGGGAAGAACCCGATGAACCGCGCGCCCCTCCTCGTCCTCGCGCTCGCGCTCTCCGCCCCGGTCCTCCATGCCGCGACCATTTCGGTCCTGGCCGGGGAGGATCCCGCCCTCGCCGCGCCGGAAAGCACCGAACGCGTCGTGACCGGTTTCATGGATTCGCTCTTCGAGTCCGGGCACATAGCGACGAGCTCCCGCACGGTCGTGGCGGCGCGGTCGGATTTCGCCCCCAAGGACCGGGATCTCGCGGAGGCCCGCGAGGCCTACGTCGATTATCTCGTGCTCGTCCATATCGAATATGCCCCTTCGGCCCTACGACCCGGCAAGCCCCGGCCGACAAGCGCCGCCTATCGCGTGTTCGTCGTGGCGTCCGGACTCGTCGTTTTCGAGGGGCGCGCCGTTCAGCCCGAAGCCAGGGACGAGACGGAAGAAGGCTACCAGGCGCAGCTCGCGTCGCTCGGCAAGGCAATCGCGAAGGCCTGTTCCGAGGCCATCGCCCGCGGGGCCGCCTCTAGGCCCGGAGGAAAACCATGAAAAAGCATGCGCTCGTCGTCCTCTTCGGACTTTGCGCCTCCCTCGCGACCGCCGCCTCCATCTGGGAGGGCAGCGCCGTCATCGGCAGCGCGGGGGACTTCCCCGGCGACGCGCCCTACGGCGCCTGCAACTCCTTCCCCAGGAACAGCGTGGTGGAGGTCGAAAACCTGGAGAACGGCCGCAAGGCCATGGTTACCATCTCCAAGGGCGTGGACAATCCGGGCGTCTTCATGGCCCTGTCCCCCAACGCCGCCGCCGCCCTGGGCATGCGCACCGGCGCGGCCGCGCGCGTCCGCGTCCTGGCCGAACCCGCCTCCACCTCCGTCGCGCCCATCCTCCCGACGAGGCCCGGCGAGTCGGCCGATCCCGATTTCAATCCCAAGCTCTACGCCCTCCGCGAGAAAAGCGCGGAGGCCAAGGCCGCCGACGCCAGGACCGCCGAGGCCAAGGCGGCCGAGGCCAGGATCGCGGAAGCCCGCGTCGCCGCCGCCAGGGCCGCCGAGGCCAAGGCAGCGGCCGACAAGGCCGCCGCCGCTCCCGTCGTGGAGGAACAGAAGCCCGCGGCGTCGCCCACCCTGCAGAACGAGTTGGCTCTCCTCCTCGGTTCCGAAGAGCCCGAGCCGGAGCCTCCGGCCGCCGTCCTTTCGGAAAAACCGCCGCTCGAGCAACCGCCCCTTCTCGATGCCCAGCCCAAGGCGGAGACCAAGCCCGTCATCAGGCCCGAAGCGGCCCAGCTCCCCGAATCCTTGGCGCGCGGATCCGCCCTTCCCGCGGCGGGCTCCCCGGCCACCGCCGTACTGCCCGAACCCGCCGCTCCGGCCCTCGCGGCGGCGGCGGTTCCCGAATCCCCGACCCTCCTCGGCGGCGAGCGCGCCTCCGCGCCCCTTTCCCCTCCCGTGGCCGCGCTCCTCGCCGATCCCGAACTGCAGCCGGACAAGCTTCCCGCGGCCGAGTTGCCGACGGAGGAAGCGGCGCCCGAGCCCGCACCCCTCCTCTTCGAGATGGAAGGCGCGCTCGCCTCGTCCTCCGGCGACCCCGAGCTCGCCCTTCCCGACGCCCCGAGCCCCGCGGCTCCGGCCGCCGAGGTCGCACCGCCAGCTCCCGCGTTGCCCGAAATCGTCGATTCCCGCCTGATGCTGCCCGGGGAACTCGGCGCGGCTGAACCCCCCCCGCTCGCCGAGGCCTCGCCGCCCGCCCGGGTCGAAAGCCCGGTCGCGGCGGTAGAGGAGAGCGTCCTCAAATCGCCGGAGGAACCGGCGGCCATGGAAGCGGTGGAGTTGGCCGAGGCGGAAGCCGCGGCGATGCGAACCGAAGAATCCCAGGCGCCCGCGGAGCCCCTACCCGAAGAGCCTATTCCCGCGGAGTCCCTCCCCGAAGAAGAAACTCCCGAGCTCGAGTTGGCCTTGAGCCTCGAGCCGACCGAAGCCCGGCCGCCTGTCGCGGTGACCGTGCCCGAGGCGCCGGCCCCCGCTCCCGAGACGAAGGCCGCAGCGAAGCCCGAGCCGGCTCCCGTGCCCCCGGCCCCGACGCCCGCGCCGACTCCCGCGCCGACTCCCGCGCCCACCGCGGCCCCGACGACCGTGCCCGCGCCGGCCGTCGCCGCCGCGCCCAAGGCCCCGCCCATCCTCCAGGCGCCGGATTTCCAGAACTTCCCCAAGGGAAGCTACTTCATCCAGGTCGGCGTGTTTTCTTCCGGGGCCGCGGTCCAGGCGGCGGCTCTCGCGATCCGCGGCAACTATCCCGTCGCGGTGGAGGAAGCTCCCGCCAAGGGCGGATCCGCTCTCTTCCGGCTCTACATCGGTCCCCTGACGCGCGACGAGGGCGGCGCGACCCTGCTTCGCCTGAAGTCCATGGGCTACAAGGACGCCTTCCTGCGGGGCGGCAAGTAGCGAAAGGCGCAGCTGTCGCGACGGCAATCATACGTGTCTGAATACGAAGGCCGGGCTTGAAGCCCGGCCTTTTTTGTAGTCGCGCGCGGCTCGGTCTGCGACCACGGCCCGCCACCCGCCGCCCGCCGCCCGGAGCTCGGCGCCGGCTGCCGCATCCGGGGCGGGAGTGAAGTTAGTCCCTTTCGGCGAGTTCGCGGCAAAGGGCGGAGAATCGCTCCTCCGCGGCGCGGCGCTCGGGATCGGGAAGGGTTCCGGACCCCAGGGAAAGGACCGGTTCGAGCTTGAAGCCCCGTACCGCGCCTCCGGCCACGAAGACCTCGAGAAGGGCGCTCTTTTGCGCCTCGGGCGGCTCCTCGTCGGCGGTAAAAAGGAAGTTCCCGAGCGAGTAGGCGATGAGGGCGCCTGAGTAGGCCTCCGCGCCCTGGAGCACGTGGGGGTGGGAGCCGAGCACGAGCCGGGCGCCCGCGTCCACGAAGCGGCGATAGCGCCGGCGAAGGGCCTCGTCGGGCTCAAAGCGGTATTCCGAGCCGCCGTGCGCCAGCACCACCACGAAATCCCCCTTCGCCGCGGCCTCGCGGATGGAGGCGATGGCCGCCGCCTCGTCGGAGGCGACGCCCGGCCTGCCCGGGCCTGCGGCGGCCTCCGCGGCGGTGAAGCCGTAGCGCTCGTCCGGATACAGCGCGAAGCCGACGAAGGCGAAGCCCGGTCGGGAGGGCAGGCGCAGGGGCGCCGCCGCCGCCTGGAGATCTCGTCCGGCGCCGACGAAGGGCAGGCCAGAGGCTTCGAGGTTCGCGAGGCTGTCCGCGAAGCCCTCGGGGCCGAAATCGAAGCCGTGGTTGTTGGCGAAGAGGAGGAGGTCGAATCCGGCTTCGGCAAGCACGCGGGGCGCGGCCGGATCGAAGCGGAAGCGGAAGCGCTTTCGCGGATTCGGCTCCCCGAGGCCCGAGACGACGCCCTCAAGGTTGCCCGCGAGGATGTCCGGACCGGCCAGGAGGGGCAGGACGGGGCCGAGAAGCCGTCCGAGGCCGCCCTTTCCCGCCGCGAGGAGGGCGGCATCGGTGTCGCTCACCGCGATGTCGCCCACCGCGCCGATGGTCAGGCCGGCGTCGGGTCGCGGGGCCGGGGCCCCGGCCTTCCGGACGGCCCGCCCCAGGCCTCGGGCCCAGGCTTCGATAGCCCGCGGCGCCGCCTCGAGGCAGAGGACGAGCTCCTCCTCGAAGGGGTAGCCAGGCTCCCCGGGCCAGCGTCCCTCCACGGCGACCGCCCGCTCGGGCAGGCCGATGTCCTCGAGCGGCAGGGGGCGCAGGGGTGGCCGGGCTTCTCGCGCCTCGGCAAGCGACAGCGAATAACGCGGATGGTCGAAGGGCGCCGCGAGGGCCAGGGGGCGGCGCCCGAGGACGACCTCGGCGGCCCGCGCCGCGGCGGGGCCCTCGGCGCTTCCCGCGCCGCCGGCGCCGGTCGACGCCGCGCCACTCTCCGCGAGGCCGGTCGCCCTCCAGCGCAGGCTGGCGCGCGGCCT
>JAEUJG010000495.1 GCA_016794765.1 Spirochaetaceae bacterium
GGAGGCGGCCTCGGCGGCGGGGGCGGCTCCGGCTCACGGCGCCGGACCCTCGCGGGCGAAGGCGCCGTCGCGGATCCGGAAGACCGAAAGAGCGCGGACCACGGCGCCGCTCCCGTCGAAGGAGATCGGCCCCTGCAGTCCCTGGAAGGGCCCTCCCCGGAGGATGGCTTCCTCGACGGAGGACGCCTCCCCGCCGCCGCTCGCGTCGAGCGCCTCGACGGCGATCCGGAGGGCGTCGTAGCCGAGGAAGGCGCCGGTCACCGGGGCGCGGCCGAAACGCAGGAAATAGGCGCGCCTGAAGCGCTCGGAGGCCTGATCGACGGCGTTCTCGTCGATGTCGTTCAAGACGACCGCGCCTTCCACCGCCTCGCCGCCGTTGCTGAGGAAGTCCGGGGTCATCGCCCAGTTGGTGAAGAAGACGGCGGAGCGACCTCCGGCCAGCCTGAGCCGCTGGCAAAACAGGGCCGAGTCGAGGACGTTGGCCACGAGCATGACGAAGTCGGGCCGGTAGGAGGCCGCGGAATCCGCCGCGGCGAGCGCGCCGGTGAGGCCCGTTTCCTGGAAGGGAAGCCGCGCGGCGACGACGCAGCCGAGTTCCGCGGCGACCGAGACGAAGCGCCGCGTCCAGGCTTCGGAATAGAGCCGGTTGGAAAAATCATAGACGATGAGGCCCCGGCCACCCGGGAAGCTCCGCGCGACGAGCCGGGCTGCCGAGGTCGCCTCCGCGTCCGTGTCGGTCGTCGCGAGAAAAACCCCTCCCTTGCCGTCGAGGAGGGAGGAGGAGCTGGCGAAGGGCGAAAGCACGAGGATGCCCGCCTTGCGGTAGACGGGCAAGGCGGCGGCGGTGGGCGTGCTGGTGAGATGGCCGAGCACGAGGTCGACGCCGCGGCGCGAAAACTCCTCGGCGATCGCCGCGGCCGCCGCGGGGTCGCCGTGGTCGTCCCGGGACAGGAGTTCGACCTGGCGCCTGCCTTTCCTTGCCGCGTTGAGCTCCTCCGCGGCCAGGAGGGCGCCGTTGCGCACCGCCACGCCCATGTCGGCCATCTGGCCGGACATCTGCGCGGCGAGCCCGATCCGATAGGGCTTGGGCTCGCAGGCCGCGAAGAGGATGACCGCGGCCGCGGCGACAAGGGCGCTCTTCCCGAGTTTCACAGGATAAGTATCGCGGCGCGAGCGGCCGAATGCAAGCGCGGCCGCGCGCGCGGCCGGGCGTCGGCGAGATGGACCGAAGCGTCGCGGGCGCGGCTCCGCTACCGCGATTCCCCTCCTCCTTCAGGAAGATCGCCCATCCGGGCGCCGAGGGAGCCGAGATAGCTTTCCAGGAACTCGAGGGGCTCGACCTCGCGGTTGAGGATGCGGTAGACGCCTTCCATGATCGGGAGGTCCAGGCGGCGCTCCACGGCGACGGCGCGGATCTGGGCGGCGGCCGCGGCGCCTTCGGGCAGATAACCGATCTCGCCGATCCGGGAGACGAGATCCCCGATGCCCGCGAAGGGCTCGAGGATGCCCTTTCCGACGATCTCGCGGCCGAAGCGCCGGTTCCGTCCGTGGATCGAGCGGCAGGTCACGTCGAGGTCGCCGACGCCCGCCAAGGAGGAAAACGTCTCCGGATGGCTCGCTCCGAGCGCGCGGCCGAGGATCTGCATCTCGTTGAGTCCCGCCGCGAGGAGGAGGGACTCGGTGTTGTCGCCGAAGAGCCCTTCGGCGGGGAGCCCTTCGGCGGGGAGGCCTCCGGCGGGCCCGAGGGGGGCGGCGGCCGCCGCGGACTCGGCCTGGTCGGCCCCGGCGGCCGTGGCGAAGGCGTCCAGCATGCCGAAGGCGATGGCGATCACGTTCTTGGCCGCGGCGCAGACCTGGACGCCGACGGAGTCCAGGGAGGGGAAGACGAGGACGCGGCTGCCGCGAAAAAGCTCGCGGACGCGGATGGCGTTGCGCCCGTTCGCGCTCGCGGCGACGAGGCCGGTGACGCGGCCGCGCGCGACCTCCTCCGCGTGGCTCGGCCCCGAGAGGTAGACGAGCTGGTCCCGGTAGCGCCCGGGCAGGCGGTCCTCGAGGGCGTCCAGGATGAGCCGCGGGCCGCGCGGGCCCGGGATGAAGCCCTTCGTCACGACGACGACGAGGCTCTCGCCGTCCATCACGTTGGGCGCGGCCAGGATGCCGCGGAGCGAGCCCATGAGGTAGGGCGAGGGCAGGGCCAGGACGAGGACGGAGCGCCCGCTCGCCGCGGCGAGGGGATCGGACTCCGGCGCGATGCCCGCGGGCAGGACCACGCCGGGCAGGTAGGCCGAGTTCGTCCTTCGTTCGCGGATCTCCTCGGCCAGGCGGGGCTCGCGGCACCAGAGGCAAACCTCGTGGCCGAGCTCGGCCAGGACCTTCGCGATGGCGGTGCCCCAGCCGCCCGCCCCGATGACGCCCACCGTCTCAGCCATTCAGGCCTCCCATGCCCTCCGCGAGGGCTTCGAATTCCGCCGCCTCGGCCGCGAACACGGCGATGCCGTTCCGCCAGGATTCGACGCTTTCGATGTCGAAGCCGACGAGCCCGGCGACCCCGGCCGCGGAGTCCGAGCCGGTCTCGGCGAGCAGCCGCCGGTACTCCGCCGCGAAGGAAGGACCTTCGTCCGCATAACGCGCATATAGCCCGAGCCCGAAGAGGAGGCCGAAGGCGTAGGGAAAATTGTAGAAGGACAGGTCGGGACGGTAGTAATGGCCCTTCGCCGCCCACATGTAGGGATGGAGGGCTTCCGGATCGAGCCCCTCGCCGTAGGTTTCCCGCTGCGCCGCCAGCATGAGGGAACAGAGCTCCTCAGCGGGGATCTCGCCCTTCGCGCGCCGCTCGAAGACCGCGCGCTCGAAATTGAAGCGCGAGAGGATGTCGCAGATCACCTGGCAGCCGTCCTGGAGATGGTTCTCGAGGAGGCCGAGGCGCCCGGCGGGCGGGGCGGAGCGCGACGCCTCGCGGTAGACGACGGTTTCCGCGAAGATGGAGGCGGTCTCCGCCAGGGTCATCGGATAGCGCGCGAGCTGGCGGGGCTTCCGCGCGACGCACTCGTGGTGCCAGGCGTGCCCGAGCTCGTGGGCCAAGGTCGTGAGGGAGGGGAAGCCTCCGTCGAAGTTGCAGAGCACCCGGGCGGCCTTGGCCTCGGGGAAGCCGACGCAATAGGCGCCGCCGACCTTGCCGGGCCGCGGTTCGGCGTCTATCCAGCCCTCGCGGAAGGCGCGGTCGGCGAAGTCGCCCATCGCGGGATCGAAGGCGGCGAATTTGCCGACGATGAAGTCCCGAGCCTCCCCGAAGGTGAAGGAGCGGCCCGCGGCGCCGCCCGCTCCGCCGCCCGCGCCTTCGCCCGAGCCCGGCGGCGCCGGAACGGGGGCGAAGAGGTCGTGGAAGGCGCAGGTCCGGAGGCCGAGGAGCCGGGCCTTGGCCTTGAGGTAGCGCCGCCACACCGGGAGGGACTCCTCCATCGCCCGGACCAGGGCGTCCAGGGCCGCGCGCGACAAGCGCGCCTCCCCGAGGGACTTTTCGAGGGCTCCTGCCAATCCGCGGCCCCGGTCGAGGGTGAGGGCGAAGCCCTTGACGCCGTTGAGCGCGGCCGCCAGGGGCAGCTCCACGGACTTCCAGGCGCCGAGCTCCAGCCGGTAGGCCCGCTCCCGGACGGCGCGGTCGGGGTCGCGGGCGAGGTTGCGGAGCTCGACGACGGTCTTGCGTTCGCCGGTCAACCCGTCCCAGACGACCGACGCGTTGGCCGACACCGTTTCCTGGAGGCGGCTCCAGGCGTCCCCGCCGGAGCGGGAGAGGTCCTCCGCGAGGTCCTCGAGTTCGGGGGACATCTGCCGCGACTCGCGGAAGAGCTCCTCGCGGAGGTGGAAGGCGAGCGGCGCGATCCGGGGATCGGCCTCCGGCCCCCCGGAGAGGGCCTCGACCTCGGCGCGGCGCGCCGCGAGGGCTTTGCGGAAGAGCACGGCGGCCCGCTTGAGCGGAAGGGACAATTCCTCGACCGAGTTGAGCTCGGCCATCGCCTCGGCGTCCCGCGTCGCGGTCGAGTAGGAGGCGTAGGCGAAGGAGCCGAGGGTCTCCGCCAGCGTGCCCGCGGCTTCCTCGAGGCGGAGCGCCTCGGCGAGCCAATCGGCGAAGGCGGCGCGGGGGGCCCCGGGCGCGGGGAGCGCGGCGAGGTGGGCCAGGAATTCCGCGGAGAGCGCGGAGAGCCGGGTCTTGGCCGCGGCGTGTCCGGGGGAGCCGAGGCCTGGATAGATCGCCGAGAGGTCCCAGCGGGGCA
>JAEUJG010000177.1 GCA_016794765.1 Spirochaetaceae bacterium
CTTCGTTCCTCATGACCTGCGTCGGCTCCTGGTTCGCCCTCATGCTCCAGTACGGCCTCAAGGACGCCCTGGGCATCTTCAAGCTCATGGGCCGCGCCTTCAAGAACTACTCCTACGGCGGCGAGAAGCTCCTCGACAAGCTCTACGAATTCTCCGAAAAGGCCCGCCGCGAGGGCATCCTCTCCCTCGAGGAGGAGATGAACGACCTCGACGACAAGTTCATGCAGCAGGGCCTCCGCCTCGTCGTCGACGGCACGGACGCGGAGGTCATCCGCGAGCTCATGGAAAACGAACTCTCCCAGATGAACGCCAGGCATTCCCTGGGCATCAAGGCCCTTGACGCCTGGGCCAAGCTCGCGCCGGGCTTCGGCATGCTCGGCACCGTTCTCGGCCTCATCGGCATGATGAAGAACCTCGAGGACAAGAGCCGCATCGGCCCGAACATGGCCGTCGCCCTCATCACGACCTTCTACGGCGCCATCATGGCCAACTTCCTCTTCCAGCCGATGATGGGCAAGCTCGTCATCGACGACGGCGACGAGACGACGATCAAGGAGATGGTCATCGAGGGCGTCCTGTCGATCCAGGCGGGCGACAATCCGCGCATCCTTCTCGTGCGCTTGGCCAGTTACCTGCCGCCCAAGCAGAAGCAGGCGATCCTCGACAAGTACAAGACGGAATAGGGGGGCGTCTCCATGGGCAAGAAGAAAAAGAAGGAGCTGGCGGTAGGCGGCCTCGGCGAATGGATCGTCACCTACGGCGACATGGTCACCCTTCTCCTCTGCTTCTTCGTCGCGCTCATGGAGGACGGCGGTTCGCCGGGCACCCAGTCCGAGGTCCTCATCTCCAGCCTCAACAACATCGGCATGGGCGGCGCGACGGGCGGCATGACCCTTTCGCAGGGCAAGCTCGCCGAGCTCGGCAACACCGTCGCTTCCCTGCCCTCGATGGAGAAGGGCAAGTTCCTCGGCACCGCCCTCAAGAAGGCGGTCTCGCTTTTCCAACCCGAAACCAAGTCCAACAAGGTCCGCATCTCGTCCAACGAGCGCGGCATCGTCATCAGCCTGGCTTCCGACGCCTTCTTCAAGCCCGCGAGCGCCCAGGTCAACATCGAGGAGACCCGCGACCTCCTCGTCAAGCTCGCCGCCCTCCTGTCCGGCGACGAGCTCAAGGGCCGCAAATTCGCCATCGAGGGCCATACCGACTCCGCGCCGATCGATCCGAACGGCCCCTGGAAATCCAACTGGGAGCTTTCCGCCCAGCGCGCCATCAACACCCTCCGCTACCTCGCCGATTTCGGCGTCGACGAACGCCGCTTCCGGATCGCGGGCTTCGCCGACACGCTCCCCCTCGCCTCCAACGACACGGAGGAGGGGCGGGCCTACAACCGCCGGATCGACGTCATCATCCTGGACGAGGCCCATCTCTAGTCCGCCAAACGCTTTTCAGCCCGGCTTTCCTCATGTATACTAATGTCGGCGCGGAGCCTTCCGATAATCGGAATGGACGGGACCTTCACGCGGCCGCGGCCCCTTCGGGGCCGGCCCGCGACGATGGTCTTTCCGCACGGCTAGGAGGCAGCAAAAATGGGTGATGACGTCGACGATTCCGATATGAACTTCGCGGAGGGCGAGGCAGAGCAGACCGCCGCGCCGAAGGCGAAGGGCGCCGGCGGCGGCCTCCTCAAGATCCTCATGATCGTGGGCATCGCGCTCGGCGCGGTCATCCTCATCGTGACGGTGGTCATCATCACCGTGAACGCGCTCAACAAGCAGGGCAAGCCCATGTCCCAGGTCCCCGTCTCGGAAGCCTACCAGCAGGCGACCCCCCTGTACGCCTATTCGACCACCGTCGGCGAGATCCGCGCCCGCACCCGCGACAAGGAGCCCTCCGCCGTCGTCGTCAAGATCAACATCGGCTACGACGAGACGGACAAGGACACGCCGGTGGAGATCACCGCGCGCCTCTACCAGATCCGCGACTACCTGCGCAACTACTTCAGCCTGAAATACGCCTCGGAACTCGCGCCGGACCAGGAGACCACCGTGAAGGCGGAGCTCCGCGAGAACCTCAACCGAATGCTCTCGAAGCCCAGCATCAAGGAAGTGCTCTTCGAGAAGTTCGACGTGGTCGGGCTTTAGCCCGCCAGGGCGACCGGTTCTCCAGGAGGGCGCATGACCGAAGTCCTTTCCCAGGATGAGA
>JAEUJG010000514.1 GCA_016794765.1 Spirochaetaceae bacterium
AACCGCGACGAGGCGCTGAAGTGGGCCCGGAAGGGACTCGCCGCCTACCCCGACGACCCGGAGCTCCTCGCCGTCGCGGCGCGGCTCCTGTTCTCCGTGCCCGGTTCGCTCCGCGAGGATCTCCGCGCCGCCGCGCGCGACGAAGGGCGCGAGCTCGCCCGCAAGGCCTACGCGACCCCGCCGCCCGCGCCGGCCGCCGCCGCCGCGAGCCTCGACGCCGCCCTGGCCGCGGCCGCGGGGGCCGAGGCCGCCCGCCTCCTCCTCGTGGACGCCGCCGCGCGCTACGATTGGACCGCCGCCGCGGCCTACCTGGCGCGGGCGGCCGCCGCTCCCGGCTTCGAGGACCGGGCCCTCGCGGCCCTGGTCCTGCGGAAGGGCGGCGACTGGGCCGCGGCCCTCGCCCAGGCCGAGGCCTGGTACCGCGAACGGCCCGAGTCCGAGGCCGCCGCCGAGGCCTACGCGCGGGCCCTCGTCGGCGTCAAGTCCGACAAGGCCGCCCAGGAGCTCCTGGCCCGCCTCCTCGCGGCCAAGGGATCGCCCGCCTTCAGGTCGAGCCTTCATTACCTGCAGAGCCTGCTGCAAAAGAGCGACGAGGCGGCGCTGCCCCCCCTGCGCTCCGCCCTGGTGGAGAACGCCGACAACGGCGAGGCGCTGGCCGCGATGTGCGACATATATTATCGCCGCAAGGACTACCAAAAGGCGCGGTTCTACCTGAAGCAGGCCCTTTCCCTGGCCCCCGGCGACCCCGAGCTGGCGCGGCGCCAGCGCGAGCTCGACGCGGCGGCGCCGTGAGGGCGCGCGCCGCCGGGTCCCGCGCCGCGGAGCGCGGCGGAAGAGCCGGCGACAAGGCCAAGGGCGGGCCGGCTTTCGATCCGGCCACCGCGGCCTTCCTCGAGGAGATCTACGGCGCCTGCAACGTGGGCGAACGCCTCCGGCGCGATCCCCTCGCCGTCGTCGCCGCCTATCCCGATCCCGCGGACCGGGAGCTGGCGGGGCTCTTCGCCTCCACCCTGGCCTTCGGTTCGGTCGACCTCATCCTGCGCGCCGTCCGCGAGGCGCTGGCGCCCCTCGGGCCGTCGCCGGCGAAGGCGCTTGGCGCGATGGGCGAAAGCGAGATGCGCGACGCATGGGGTGGCTTTCAGTACCGCTATTGCTTCCCGAAGGACATGGTCGCGCTCGCGCGCGGCGCCCGCCGCGCCCTGGACGGGGCCGGGAGCCTCGAGGCCTTCTTCCTCCGCGGCGATCCGGGCGGCGAGGACGTCGTTCGGGCGGCGGGCAGCTTCGCGGCCCGGCTCAAGGCCCTGGGCGAGGGCGAGGGCGGCGGCCTCAGGGGCAATCTCCTGCCCGAGCCGGCCAAGGGCTCCGCCTGCAAGCGGCTCTTCCTTTACCTCCGCTGGATGGTCCGCGAGGACGCCGTCGATCCGGGCGGCTGGCCGCGAGTCGAGCGCTCGCGCCTCGTCGTGCCGATCGACACGCACATGGCGCGGGTCTGTTCGGCGCGCCTGGGCTTCATTCCCCGGCCCGCGGCCGATCTCAAGGCCGCGCTGGCGGCCACGGCGGGCTTCCGCCTCTACGCGCCGGAGGATCCCGTCAAGTACGACTTCGCGCTCACCCGGCCGGGCATCGATCCCGAGCCGGGCGACGAGCGCTTTTCCTGCGGCTGAGGCCTCAGGCCGCGGGCCTCGCCGGTCCGCGGCGACGGCTTCCGCGCGCGGCGAGGCCGAGGCCCAGGGCGGCCGCGAAGCCGATCGATCCGCTCAGGACCATGCAGGCGGCCGGGCCGGCGGCGTCGGTGACGGCGCCCGCGTAGAGCGCGCCCACGGGCGTGACCCCGCCGAAGACGAGGCTGTAGACGCTCATCACGCGGCCGCGGTGGGCGTCGTCGGAGGCGAGCTGGACGCCCGCGTTCGTCGAGGCGGTGAAGGTGATCGTGCAGAAGCCCGTGAGGCCGAGGAGGACCGCGGTGAGGGCGTAGCTCCGCTGGAGGCCGCAGAGCGCGATCGCCACGCACATGCCGAGGGCGCCGCCGTAGAGCCGCGCGGGGCTCGGCCGCGCGCCCTGGCCCCTGGCCGCCTGCGTCCCGCTCCGCGCCGCCAGGATGAGGGCGGCCGCCAGCGAGCCCAGGCCCATCGCCGTCATGAGGAAGCCGAAGCCCGAGGCGCCGCGTCCCAAGGGGCCGCGCGCGAAGGTCGGCACGAAGATGTTGTAGTTGATCACGAAGGTCGAGACGACGGCCATGAGGGAGAGGGGGAGGTAGATTTCCCGCTTGCCCCTGATGTAGCGGAGGCCGTCGCGGACGCTTTCCAGGACTTCCCGCGGGCCGCCGACGCCGGCGCCGCCGGCCAGGGGCGGCGCGTCGATGGCCAGGAGGGCGGCGATCACCGCGACGAAGGACAGGGCGTTCAGGAAGAAGCAGGGGGCGGCGCCGACCGCCTCCATGAGAAGGCCGGCGACGGCCGGCCCCGCGATCCGCGCCAGGTTGAAGGCCGCCGAGTTGAGCGACACCGCGTTGACGAGGTTCTCCCGCCCCGCGATCTCGATGACGTAGGCCTGCCTCGTGGGCATGTCGACGAGGTTGACCATGCCGAGGAGGAAGGCGAGGACGAGGATCATCCAGTAGCGGGCGGCGCCCGTGGCCGCGAGGACGGCCAGGGTCAGGGCGAGGAGCATGAGGGCGGTCTGCGTGACGATGAGGGTCCGGCGCTTGGGGAAGCGGTCCACGAAGGGGCCGGCGAAGAGGGAGAGCAGCATCATCGGCAGGAACTGCACGGCGCTGACGAGGCCGAGCTTGGCGGGCGAGCCCGTGAGGTCGAGGACGAGCCAGGACTGGCCGACGTTCTGCATCCAGGTGCCGACGAGGGAAACGCACTGGCCGAGCCAGAAGAGCCGGAAGTTGCGCTTGCCCAGCGCGGGGAAGAAGCGGGCGCCCGGCGCGGCGCCGCTGGGGGAGTCCATGGAAGACCGCCTTTCGACATGCGATCCTAGTTCGATCCGCGGGAAGATGCAAGGGTCGCCTTGACCGGCCGCTTCCGGTTTCCTATACTTGCCGCGTGACGCCGATCTGAGCCTTCCCGCCTTCACCGCCCATCCCGAACGACAGGAAAGGTGTCTCATGCGCGCATCACGCAACGTAAAGCTGCTGGTCCTCATCGCGTTTCTTCAAGGTTTCGTCTTTTACGGCCCGGTCGCGACGATCTACCGCCGTGCCTACGGCCTGGCCCTCGCCGACCTCTTCCTCATCGAATCCCTGTCCTGGCTCCTCGTCATCGCCCTCGAGGCGCCCTGGGGCTGGATCGCCGACCGCTTCGGCTACCGGCGCACGCTCGTCGCCGGCAACATCCTCTTCGCCCTGTCCAAGATCGTCTTCGCGGGCGCCGTCGGTTTCGGCGGCTTTCTTGCCGAGCGACTCCTTCTCTCGGTCGCGCTCGCGGCCCTGAGCGGCTGCGATTCGGCCCTCCTCTATCGCTCATCGCGCGAAGGGGAGGCCGAGCGCGATTTCGGCCGGCAGTCGGCGGCCGCCACCCTCGGCATCGTCGCCGCCTCCCTCGCATCGCCCCTGCTCTACGGCATCTCCCTCCGGGCCACCGCCGTGGCGACCATCTTTCCCTACGCCGCCGCGGCCCTGCTCGCGTTTTTCCTGGAGGACGAAGGAGCTCCCGCGCCCAAGGAGCGGCGCTTCCTTGTGGCTTCGCTGCGGAGGCTCCTCGCCGACCGGCGGCTCCTCGCCGTCCTCGTCGCCGGCGCCCTCGCCGCGGAGGTCTCGCGCTCCCTCACCGTCTTCCTGGGCCAGCTCCAATACGAGGGCAGCGGGATCCGCCGGGAATGGTTCGGCCTCGTTTTCGCCGGCCTCCAGGTCGTCCCCCTCGCCGCGGGGGCGGCGGGCGCCCTGTCGCGCCGCTTCGACCGCGGCGCCCTGATGCTCGGCTGCCTCGGCGCGGAGCTCGTCGGGGTCCTCGCCTTGTTGTTCATGCCGTCGAGCGGTTTCGCCGTGCTCGCGGGGCTCGCGGCCGTCTCCGCCTCGGCCGCACTCTTCGCGCCCTGGCTCGCGGCGGTCCAAAACGAGGCGATCACGACGGCCGAACGGGCGACTGCCCTGTCGCTCAACGCGATGGTCTTCGAGCTCGTCGCCGCGCTCTCGAACCTTGGGATCGGCCGGGCGGCCGAGCGTTCCCTTCCGGGGGCCTACGCGCTTTGCGCCGCCTTTTTGGCCTTGAGCCTGGCGCTGGCGCCGGCCTATCTGCCCCTGGCCGCGCGGCGCGGAAGGGCGCAAGGCCCGGACGCCGGGGCTTGAAAAGCCCCCGCGTCCGGGCCGGTTGTCGGGCGGGGCCCGGGGCTTCCTCCGGGCCGTCCGCCCTCCGCTAGAGGGAGACGGCGACGGCGTAGGCCGCGCGGGTCGCCTCCAGGACCTTGCCCAGGTGGAAGGCGTCGCCGAGGCTCCGGATCTCGGGGGCGGCGCGCGCCTCCACGAGGGCCCGGTAGGGCGCCTCGTCCGGCCGCGCCCCCGCGGCGAGGACGACGAGGTCAGCCGGGAGGATCTCCTCGCGCCAGACCGCCTTGAGCTTCTTCGCGAAGGGGTTCTCGATGTTTTCGGGAAGGAGGGGCGTCCAAGTGACGAGGGGATCGGGCACCGTCTTGGACACGTTGCGCGCCACCACCGCCTGGCCCGGGCGCACCTCGGCGAGGCGCGCGCAGTTGAGGAGCGGCACGCCGCGTTCCTCCAGGTAGTGGATGAGCCAACCGCGGTTCGCCGTGCAGACGCCCTTCATGATCTCCGGAAGCATCTCCACGACGGCGACCTCGATCCCCTTCTCGTGGGCGAGCCAGTAGGCGGTCTCGCAGCCGACGACGCCGCCGCCCACGACGACGACGCTTCTGGCGGCGCCGAGGAGGGCGGGGTCGCGGAGGAGGTCGACGGCGAAGACGACGTTCGGCGATTCGATGCCGGGAACCGGCGGCCGGGACTGCTTCGAGCCCGTGGAGACGAGAATCGCGTCGAAGCCGGCCGCCTTGAGCTCGGCGGCGTCCGGGCTCTTCCCGAGCTCGACCTTGAGGCTCCGTTCCGCGCCGGCCTTGGAGAGCTCGGCCTTGAGGTGGTCCAGGTAGTTCCGGATTTCGTACTTGATCGCGGGCCTGGAGCCGGGCACGAGCATGCCGCCGATCCCGGACCGCGACTCGTAGAGGGTGACCTCGTGGCCGCGCCGGGCCGCGACCAGGGCCGCAGTGACGCCGGCGGGTCCGGCGCCGACCACGGCCACCTTGCGGGACTTGGCCGCCGGGGCGAGTTCGCCGCCGTCGTAGAGCTCCTCGAAGCCCGTTGTGGGATTGACGGCGCACTGCGGATGCCCGCCCTCGACGAACTCGTTGATGCAGCCTTCCTGGTCGCCGATGCAGGGGCGGATCTCCTCAACCCGCCCGGCGAAGGCCTTGTTCGGCCACTCCGGATCGGCGAGGAGGGGGCGGCCGAGCATCACCATGTCGCAGTCGCCCTCGCGGAGGGCGCGCTCGGCGAGGTCGGGGAAGCCGAGCTTGCCGACGGCGACGACCGGCACCTCGAGGCCGGCGTTGCTCTTGATCCCGCGCGCGGCGAAGAACTCCTTCGCGAT
>JAEUJG010000180.1 GCA_016794765.1 Spirochaetaceae bacterium
GCGCTCCGCGACGGGGAGCTCGGCGTAGGGGGCGGGCTTGGGCTCGGGAGCCGGCTTCTCGGCAGCCGGCTTGGCGGCGGGGGCGGCGGGCTTGGGCGCTTCGGCCTTGGGCGCGGCAGCCGCGGAGGCGGCGTCGCGCTCGGCCGCCGAGTTCCTCTCGGCGCGTTCCTTCTGCGAACCCGAGTAGCGGTCGCGCAACGCGGCCACGAGCTCGTCCTCGAGCTTGGAGAAGAGGACCTCCGGCTTTTCGACGCGCGAGAGGCCTTCGAGCTTGCCGAGGTCGGCCCAGGAGAGGCCGGCCTGCCCGGCGGCGGAGGCGACGCTCTTCCCGAAGAAGGAGGCGAGGCGGCTGGCGGCCTGGGGCATGTAGGGGTGGACGATGACCGCGAGGTCACGGATCACGTAGCAGAGGTCGCGGATGAGGGAGGCGGCGGCAGCGGGGTCGCTCGTCCTCGTCTTCCAAGGCTCGCCGTCCTGGAAGCGCTTGTTCGCGAGGTCCGCGAGCTCGAAGGCCTGGCGGAAGGCGTCCCGGAGCTCCGCGCGCTCGAGCTTGGCGGCGATGCCCGCCTCGATCTCGCGCGCCTTGGCCCAGAAGGCCTCGTCCGGCGCGCCCTCGGGGATGACGCCGTCGTAGTAGCGGGCGACGAAGGTAAGGGTGCGGTTCGCGAGGTTGCCCAAGTTTCCGATGAGCTCGCCGTTCACCTTCTCCTGGAAATCGCTCCAGGTAAAGGTGTAGTCGGCCCGCTCCGGCCGGTTCCAGAAGATGTAGAAGCGCCAGACGTCGGCGGGGATGCCCGACTCGACGGCGTCGGTGCCGAAGACGCCGATGCCCTTGGACTTCGAGAACTTGCCGGCCTCGTAGTTCAGGTACTCCGTGGAGGACATGTGGTGGAGCATGGTCCAGTCGCCGCCGGAGCCGAGGAGGCTCGAGGGGAAGATGACCGTGTGGAAGGGGATGTTGTCCTTGCCGATGAACTGGAAGAGGTCGACCTCGGCGGGATTCTTCCACCAGGACTTCCAGTCGAAGCCCCGCTCGTCGCCGGCGCAGGCCGAGATGGAGACGTAGCCGATGGGCGCGTCGAACCAGACGTAGAAGACCTTGTCCTCGAAGCCGGGCTTGGGCACGGGTATGCCCCACTTGAGGTCGCGCGTGATGGCGCGGGGCTTGAGGCCGTCGCGGATCCAGGCCTGGGTCATCTGGACGGCGTTGTTGGCCCAGAAGCCCTTGACCGAGGCCTCCTTCATCCAGGCCTCCAGCTTGGGCTTGATCGCGGGGAGGTCTATGTAGAGGTGGGTGGTCTTGCGGGGCTTGGGCGTGGCGCCGCAGGTCGAGCACTTGGGCTCCTTGAGCTCCGTCGGATCGAGGAGCTTGCCGCAGCTCTCGCACTGGTCGCCGCGGGCGCCGTCGTAGCCGCAGGCGGGGCAGGTGCCCTTGACGAAGCGGTCGGCCAGGAAGCGGTCGCAGCGCTCGCAGAAGAGCTGCTCGATGGTCTCTTCCTTGACGTAGCCGGCGGCGTCGAGGTCCTTGAAGATCGACTGCACGATCTCGGTCTGGCGGGGCGTCGAGGTGCGGCCGAACTTGTCGAAGGCTATGCCGAACCAGGCGTAGATGTCCTTGTGGACGGCGTGGAAGCGGTCGCAGAGCTCCCGCGGGGTCACCCCCTCCTCCAGGGCCTTGGTCTCGGTCGCGGTGCCGTACTCGTCGGTGCCGCAGACGTAGAGGGTGTCGTAGCCGCGAAGGCGGCAGAACCGGGCGAAGACGTCGGCGGAGAGGACCTGGATGAGGTTGCCGAGGTGGGGGACGTTGTTGACGTATGGGAGGGCGGAAGTGACCAATCTGCGTTTCATAGAAAGGAACAATAAACGCCGCCGCCTTCCACTGTCAAGGCAAGAAGGGCCGCGAGCGATTGCGCAGTCCGCGCACCCGTGCTATGGTGGCCCGATCCGGCGGCATCCGGTCGGCCGCGGGAGGAACAATCATGGAATATTACGTCATCCAGGTGAAAACCAACGACGAGGACGAGTTCCTCCGCCGAGCCTCCGTTTCCCCGGCCGCGAGGCACGGGCGCCTCTTCGTGCCCAAGCGCAGCCTCAACATCCGGCGCCTCGGCAAGACGCAGCGCAGGGATCTCCCCGTCTTCCCGGGCTACATTTTCCTCGAGATCGAGGACTTCGACGACGAGGCGCGCTGGGACTACCGCCATGTCCCGGGCTTCTGCCGCATCCTCACGGACGGCGAAAAGCCGAAGCCCCTCGGGGAAAAGGACCGCGCCCTCCTCCAGCACTTCATATCCTTCGGGAAACGCGCCGATATATCGAAGGTGACCTTCGACGAGAAGGACCGCATCGTCGTGATCGAAGGCGCGATGAAGGGACTCGAGGGCAGGATCGAGAAGGTGGACCGCCGCAAGGGAAGGGCGCGCATCCGGCTCGACCTCTACGAGGACAGCTTCGCGATTGACTTCGGCTTCGAGGAGGTCCGGAAGGTCGGCCAAGGAGGCTGCGCTTCCCATGACGAACCATGAGCGCGAGATCGCGCGGATCTATATCATCGGCGCCGGCTTCGCCGGCCGCGCCATAGCGCGCGAAATCATCGCCAAGGGCGTGATCGGCGAGATCGTCGCCTTCCTGGACGACGATCCGGCCAAGATCGGCGGCAAGATCGAGGGCTTCCCCGTACTCGGGCCCATCCGCGACGTGGCCAAGCTCCTGGCCCGCACGCCCGCGGACGAGGCCATCATCGCGATGCCGAGCGCCCCGCGCGAGCTCCTCCGGGAGCTCTATTTCACGCTGAAACGCGCCGGCTTCGCCCGCATCCGCATCGTGCCCGGCATCGCGCAGATCGTGGAGGGCGACGCCCACCTCGTCCAGGCCCGCGAGATAGACCCCCAGGACTTCCTGGGCCGCAATCCCGTGGCAATCGGCCTCAAGGAAAGCCTCGCCTACCTCCGCGGCAAGCGCGTCCTCATCACCGGCGCCGGCGGCTCCATCGGTTCCGAGCTCGCCCGCCAGCTCCTCTCCGCCGGCGTCGCCCGCCTCTACCTCTTCGGCCACGGCGAGAACTCCATCTACCAGATCGACCGCGAACTCCGCCTCCTCCAGGCCGAGGGCGTCGGCGAGCGCACGGCCATCGTGCCCCTGATCGGGGAACTCAAGGACCCGGACTACGTCCGCTTCATCCTGGAGCGGCTCAAGGCCGACGCGATCTTCCACGCCGCCGCCTACAAGCACGTTCCGATGATGGAGGAGAATCCCGTCGCGGCCGTGGAAAACAACGTGCTCGGCACGAGGAACCTCGTGGAGGCCGCGTTGGCCGCGGGCGTCAAGCGCCTCGTCCTCATCTCCACGGACAAGGCGGTCGAGCCGGCCTCGGTGTACGGCGCCTCCAAGTTCCTCGCGGAGCGCATCGTCGAGGAGGCCGCCGCGCGCGCGGCTCCCGGGGTCCAGTTCATGGTCGTCCGCTTCGGCAACGTCCTCGGCTCCCGCGGCTCCATCGTGCCCCTCTTCAAGAAGCAGATCGAGCAGGGCGGCCCCGTCACGGTGACCCACCCGGAGACGAGCCGCTACTTCATGACCATCCCGGAGGCCTGTTCCCTCGTCCTCAAGACCGGCGGCGTCGGCCGGGGCGGGGAGCTCTACCTCCTCGACATGGGCGAGCCCGTGCGGATCCGCGACCTCGCGGAGCAGATGATCCGCTTCTACGGCTACGAGCCGGGGAGGGACATCAGGATCGAATATGTCGGCTTGCGGCCCGGAGAAAAGGTGGAGGAACGGCTGCACGCCCCCGACGAGGAGCTCTCCGCGACGGACTATCCGCGCGTCAACCGCCTCATCCGCAAGGGCGGGCCCTACCCCATCGCCGCCGTCCTGGCCGAAATCGAGCCGATCTGCTCCCTGACGCCCGGCTCGGAAAAGCTTTTCAGGAACCGCCGGAAGCTCCGCGCGGCCTTGAAAAAATTCGTCCCCGGCCTTATCGTTCCCGACCATGAGCCCGAGTACTGATTTCGTCCCCTTCGCGCGTCCCTCCCTCGGCCCCGAGGAGGAGGAGGCGGTCCTCGCCGTCATGCGGTCCGGCTGGCTGACGACGGGCAAGGTGACCAAGGCCTTCGAGGAGGAATTCGCCGCCTACGTCGGCTCCTCCCGCGCCCTCGCGGTCAATTCCGCGACGAGCGGCCTCCATCTCGCGCTGGAGGCCCTCGGCGTCGGTCCGGGCGACTTCGTCGTCACGAGCCCCTACACCTTCACCTCCAGCGCGGCGGTCGCGCGGCACCTGGGCGCCGAGGTGCTGTTCTGCGACATCTCCGCCGAGGACTACAACCTCGATCCCGAGAAGCTCGAGGCCATCCTCGCGACGACGCCGCGGGTGAGGGCGGTCATCGCCGTCCATATCGGCGGCCTGCCCTGCCGCATGGCCGAGCTGCTCGATATCTGCGGCCGGCGCGGGATCCCCCTCGTGGAGGACGCCGCCCACGCCTTTCCGAGCCGCTTCCCCGCGGGCAGCCTCCCCGCCGCCCTCGTACGCGGCAAAAGCGAGCCCCTCGCCGGAACCCTCGGCGCCATCGGGGTCTATTCCTTCTACGCCACCAAGACCATCACGACGGGCGAAGGCGGCATGATCGTCACGGAGGATCCCGTCCTCGCCAAGCGCATGGCGACGATGCGCTCCCACGGCTTCGACCGCGACGCCTTCGACCGCTACACCTCCAAGACGGCCTCCTGGTACTACGAGGTGGCCGAGGCGGGCTTCAAGTACAACCTGCCCGACCTCCTCTCCGCCATCGGCCGCGAGCAGCTCAAGAAGGCCGACCGCTTCCTGGAGGAGCGCCGCTCCATAGCCCGCGCCTACGACGAGGCCTTCGGCGGCTCCCCCCTCCTCGAGACGCCGCCCCGCCACCCCGCGCATTCCTGGCATCTCTACTCCCTGCGGCTCCGCGGCCCGCTGGCCGCCCGGCGCGACGAGTTCTTCGAGCGGCTCCAGGCCGCGGGCGTCGGCGCCTCCATGCACTTCATTCCCCTCCACCTCATGCCCTACTTCGCGAAGCGCTACGGCCTTGCGCCCTCGAGCTTCCCCGAGGCCTACGCGAAATACCTCCGGACCCTCTCCCTGCCGATCTGGCAGGGCATGAGCGCCGGGCAGGTGGAGCGCGTAGCCGCGGCCGTCTTGGAGACGGCGGCGGGATTCAAGGCCTAAGGCCGTGGCCCCCCGCGGCGAAGCCGCAGCCGGTCCCGACCCGGGCGCCGCCGGCCTTCAGGCCAGGGAACTCATCCTCGGAGACCTCTCCCAACCGGGCATGGTCCACGTCGCGACCATCCGCTCCCCGACCGCCTGCGGGCGCCTCGTCTCCGTGAAGGCGCCGACCCTGCCCAAGGGCTACCGCCTCATCCTCCCCGCCGACATCCCCGGAGAGAACCGCATTGTCTCCTTCGGCGCCGAACTGCCCGTCCTGGCGGCGGAGCGCGTCACCTATGTCGGCGAACCCGTCGCCCTCCTCGCCGGTCCCGACCTGGCGACGCTCGGCGACCTCGCCGAGTCGACGCGGGTCCTTGTCGAGGAGGAGGAAGGCACCTTTTCCTGGAAGAGCTTCGCCTCCGAGCAGGTCGTGGCCAAGCGGGTCGCCGTCATCGGCGATCCGGAGCTGGCCTTCTCCATCGCCGACAAGGTCCTGGAGGGCGAATACGACTCCGGCGCGCTCGAGCACCTCTACAGCGAGCCCCAAGGCGCCTTGGCTGCCTTCGACTACGACAAGATGGCCATCTGGTGCGCGACCCAGTGGCCCTACCACGTGCGAGACTGTGTCGCCCTCGTCCTCGGCGGCGCGGGCGAGGACGTCGTCGTGCGGCCCACGCGGCTCGGCTTCCACCTCGACGGCAAGCTTTGGTACCCCAGCCTCCTGGCCTGCCACGCCGCCCTCGCCGCCCTCCTCTGCAAGAAGCCCGCGCGCATCCTCCTCAGCCGCGAGGAGGACTTCCGCTGCACGACCAAGCGCGCCCGGAGCTCGGTGAGCCTCCGCACCGGCCTCGACGCGACCGGCCGGCTGACCGCCCTCGATTTCCGCATTTCCCTCAACGTCGGCGCCTTCGGTCCCCTCGCGGAGGAGATGCTCTCCCAGGCCTGCGTCGCCGCGACGGGCGCCTACTCCTGCCCGAACGTGCGCATCGAGGGCTACGCCGTGACGACGAACACGCCGCCCCTCGGCGCCTTCGCCGGGCTCGGCGCCGCGCCCTCCTTCTTCGCCCTCGAATCCGAGGCCGCCCGCCTGGCCTCCGCCGCCGGGCAGGATCCCGTCTCTTGGAAGTCGCGCAACGTGCTCAGGAAGGGCTCGAGCCTCGTCACCGGCGACCCGCTCAAGGAGGAGCCGCCCTACGAGGAGATCGCCGGGCGGCTCGGCAAGGCGAGCGATTTCGGCCGGAAGTGGGCCTGCTACGAACTCGTGCGCAAGCGGCGCGCCGGCCGCGACGACGGCCCCTTGCGGGGGATCGGCTTCGCCTTCGCCTACCAGGGCGCCGGGGCCTTCCTTTCCGGCGGCGCGCCCAACTCCTATTCGGTGGAGGCGACGCTCGACAAGGAGCTGCGCCTCAGCCTGAAGACGAGCGCCGCCGCCTGCTCGGGCACGATGATCGATCTCTGGAGGCGCAGCGCCTCCGACCTCCTCGGCCTGCCCCTGGAGGAGGTTTCCGTCGCCCCGCCCGACACCGACCTTTCCCCCAACTCGGGTCCCGTCACGCTCTCCCGTGGCCTGACCGTCGTCAACAAGCTCGTCGAGCGCGCCTGCCAGGCGATCCAGAAACGCCGCTTCCGCGATCCCCTCCCGATTTCCGCCAAGGCGGTGTACCGCATCGCCAAGCCCCTGCATTGGGAAAACGGCCGCATCGAGGGCTCGATCTTCGAGACGGCGGCCTGGGGCGGCGCCGTCGTCGAGGTGGAGCTCGATCCCTGGACGCTCGAGCCGAAGCCCCTGGGGCTCTGGCTCTGCGCAGACGGCGGCCGGATCGTGGCGCCGTCGCGGGCGCGCGCCGCCCTCCGCTCCGGCGCCGCCACCGCCCTCAGCGCCTCGATGCGCGAAAGCCTCGAGTTCGCGGCCGACGGCGCGATCGGCGCGGAATACTACCGCTACGGCATCCTTCCGCCCGGCGAACTGCCGCCGATCCACGTCGAGATCCTCGAGGCGGACCGCCGCGCCCCGGCCAAGGGCTTGGGCGAGCTCCCGAACGACACCGTCCCCGCCGCCTTCATGGCGGCCGTCGCCCAGGCGGCCGGCGCGAACTTCCAGAGCCTGCCCGTCGGCCCCGAGGCGCTCGCCGATTGGGAGGAAACATGACCATCCACTTCATCCTGAACGGCGAGGACGTTTCGATGAACGCGACCTCCGCCGACCGGCTCGTCGACCTCCTGCGCGAGCGGTTTGGCCTCCACGGGGCGCAGGCCGATTGCCGGCGCGGAACCTGCGGCAAGTGCCTGGTCCTCATGGACGGCCGCCTGGCGCCCTCCTGCCTCCTCCCGGCCTTCAAGGCCCGCGGCCGCGAGATCGTGACCTACGAGGGCTTCGCGCAGACCGACGAATACGCCGACATAGCCGCCGGCTTCGCGGAGGCCGGCGTCGAATGCTGCGGCTTCTGCGACAAGGGCAAGATCCTCGCCGCCGCAGCCGTCGTCGAACGCTCCTCGCGTCCGACGAAGGAAGAGATCCTGGCGGAGATGGCCGAGGTGCCCTGCCGCTGCACGGACCCGGAAACGCTCGTCCGGGGCGTCCAGGCGGCGGCCGAGCGCCGCGAGGGAAGGCGGTACCGTCGTGCGAGTCAGTGAGATCCACGCGCCCTCGAGCCTCGCGGAAGTCCTTGAACAGAGGCGCCGCCTGCCCGAGGCGGCCTTCTACGCCGGAGGGACGGAGCTCCTCCGCGAGCAGGCCGGCCGCTTCCTCCGCCTGCCCCCCGAGATCATCTCCCTCGGCGCGGTGCCGGAACTCCGGCAGGTCGCGCTGACCGAGCGCTTTGTCGAGATCGGCGCGGCGGTCACGCTGGCCGAAATCCTGGAACTCCGCGAAAACGCGGTGCCGGAACTGCTCGCCGTCGCGCTCCGCGGCGTCGCCACGCCGGCGATCCGCAACCTCGCCACCCTGGGCGGCAACCTGGCGACGCGAAGCCGCTTCATGGATTCCTGGCCGGCCCTGGCCTGCCTGGACGCCCTCGCGGAATTCCGCGACGCCTCGGGCTCGCATTGGGTGAACGTCAACCGCATCGCCGACGCCGAGGGCCTTCCCGCCCCGCCCGCCGGCGCCCTCCTCTCCCGCGTGCGCATCCCTCTCGAGCGATGGGACGCCATAGCCATCCGCAAGGTGGGCCTGCGCGACTATCCCGCCGCCGAAACGGCCGTCTTCGCCCTGGCCGCCCGCGCCGAGAAGGGCATCCTCTCGGAGTTCCGCCTGGCCTTCGCCGGCGAGCGTTCGCTCCGCCTCCGCGAGGTCGAGGCGCGGATCCTGGGAAGGCGCCTGCCGCTCAACGCCAAGGAACGAAGGAGCTTTTCCGGCGACTATCGGGAAGCCGCCTCCTCCCTGCCGCCCGGACTCAAGCAACAATTCGGGACCCTGGTCGACGGGGCCCTCGATCTCCTCTCGAGGTAACGCCATGGAAAGCCCCAAGGGCACGCTCTATCTGGTTCCGAACCTTCTCGCCCCGCCGACCGACTCGGGCTCCACGGCCGAGGCCCTGTTGCCGGCCGTCGCGGTGGCGCGGATCCGCTCGCTTCGCCGCTTCGTCGTGGAGGGGGACAAGGCCGCCTGGCGGCTCCTTTCGAGCCTCATGGACCGCGAAAGCCTGGCCGCCGTCACCCTCGAGCGCCTGGACGAGCATACGCCGCGGGAGGAACTGCCTCGCCTCCTCGCTCCGGCCCTGGGAGGAGAGGACCTCGGGCTCCTCTCCGAGGCGGGGCTGCCCTGCGTAGCCGATCCCGGCAGCGCCCTGGCCTCCCTTGCCCATGACCGCGGCATCCGCGTGGTGCCCTTGGTCGGCCCCTCCTCGCTGATCATGGCCCTTTCGGCCTCGGGCCTCGACGGCCAGCGCTTCAGCTTCCTCGGCTACCTGCCCCAGGAACCGGCGGCGCGCCGCGCGGCGCTGGCCGCCATCGACCGGGGCGTCGCGGCCGACGGGGCAACCCGACTTTTCATCGAAACTCCCTACCGCAACGACCGCCTCCTCGCCGACTGCCTGACGACGCTAGGCCCCGAGACGCGGCTCTGCGTGGCCGTCTCGCTGACCTCCGCGGGGGAACGGGTCTATTCGCGCAGCGTCGCCGAGTGGCGCAAGGCCCCGCCCCTCATCGGCAAGGAACCGGCCGTCTTCCTCGTCGGGAGAGTGCCCGGGACGAGCCTTGACCGCCCATCGGGCTTCGATCATAGTGCTTCGAGGATATGCAAAAACAAGAAACGCTGAACTACGAGGCGCGCTTCGCCGATGCACTCGTCCAGTTCACCCCCTTCGCCATCAAGAGCATGGGACTCGTCCAGGGCCAAACCTCCCTCAAGCTGGACGCCTATACCCTCGCCTGCGTACCCTACCAGTTTTCCATGCGGCGCGCCGTGCTGGCCGCCTCGCTGTCGAAGGACGAAATCGTCTTCTTCCAGCGCTTCCAGGGAAGTCTCGTCGGCCTGGCCATCGCCTTTCAGCGCGCCGACGCCCGAGCCCCGATCAAGGTGTTTTGCCGCTGCCAGCTTTCCGCCGTCGGCCTCATGAAGGACCGCGAAGGCGTAGGCCTCGTCGTGCTCGACTGGAAACCGATCCCTCCCGACCTGGCACAGGTGCTGGGCGAACACCTCGAATTCACGGAGCGCCTGCGGATCGAATTCGACGACTTCCGCGACCGCCGCATTCCCATCAATCCCGACAGCGCCAAGCGCCTCGGCTACAACAACTATGTCGTCATGTCGCTCGGCGGCAGCCAGCTCAAGCTCGCCCTCTTTTCCATCGCGGCCAACCGACTTGAGTTCCTCCTGCCGATGCAGGCCTCCGACCTCGAACAGGGCGCCCCTGTGCTGTTTTCGCTCTTCTTCCTGGCCTATCGCTTTACCGTGCCCGGCAAGATCGAAGCCGCGGTCCGGCTGCCCACCGGCGTCCAAAAAGCCAGCGCCAAGATCGACTACTCCCCCGAACTCGTCCACATCCTCGAAGAATACTTCCGCTATCGCGGCTGACCGGAGAGGCCGGCTACGGCTCCCGGCGGCGGCTCCCGGCCGCGGCTCCCGGCGGCCGCACTCTAGCGTCGGCGCCTTGACAATATTTCGATATTTCGAATATTCTCGAATTATCGAAATGGAGGACGAGAGCATGAACGATGTCTTCAAGGCGCTCGCCGATCCCACCCGCCGAAAGATCCTGGAGCTCCTCAAGGAAGGCGACCTTTCCGCGGGCGCGATCGCGGAGGCCTTCCCGATCGGGAAACCGGCGATCAGCCACCATCTTTCCCAGCTCAAGGCGGCGGGGCTCTTCCTCGCGGAGCGGGAGGGACAG
>JAEUJG010000531.1 GCA_016794765.1 Spirochaetaceae bacterium
GCCCTCGTAGCTCGCGTAGTCCTGGCTCCTCGAGGCGACGGTCACGGAATCGGCCGCCTCGCGCCAGCAGCCGGAGCGGCGGGCCTTCTCGTGCGTCCAGGGCTGGATGGTCTCGGGAGCCGCCGGGCCGGTCGGATCGAGGGCGGGCGACGAGGCGTAGTAATCGTCGCGGAACCAATCCCAGCACCATTCATACATGTTGCCGCTCATGTCGTGGAGGCCGAGCTCGTTCGGCGCCTTCGAGCCGACCTCGTGGGTGACGCCGCCCGAATTCGACTCGTACCAGGCCACCTCGTCGGCGCTCGCGGAGCCGGCGAAAAGCCGCCCGCGGGCCGCGCCCGTCGCGCCGGCCTCTCCGGCGGCGTCGCGGTTCACGGCGGCGAGGTGGCCGCCCCGCGCGGCGTACTCCCACTCCGCCTCGGTCGGCAGGCGATAGCCGTTCTTGCCGAAGTCGCAGTCGGTGAGGCGCCCGGCCCCGGCGTAGCAGGGCTCGAGGCCCTCGCGCGCCGAAAGCCAGTTGCAATAGGCGACCGCCTCGTACCAGTTCACGCCCATCACCGGCCGCGCCCCTTCGCCCCGGTGTTTCGGCCCCCGCTTGCCGCTCGCCGCGACATAGCGGCCATACTCGGCGTAGGTGACCTCGCGCGCGGCGACCAGGAAGGGGCGGCTCAAACGGACCTCGTGGACCGGCCCCTCGCCCCGCGGACCGCCTTCGCGCCCCATGAGGAAGCTGCCCGCCTCGACGAGGACGAGGCGATGGGTCGGCGCGGCGGGAGCGACCGCGGCCTTGGCTGCGGCCAGGCCCAGGGCCGCGCAGGCGAGCAGGACGAGCGAGGGAATTTTCATGCGGCGCCTCCTTCGACCATACTCATTGTCGTCGGAATCCGCGGCGCCGCAAGGCCGGCCGCGCCCCGGGTGGGTAGCGGCCGGGACCGCGGGCCGACGGGCGGCCGGTCCACGGCGGGCTAATCCTCCGTCGGTTCGAGCGCGACCTGGTTGAACTCCCAGTGCTCGGGCGAGCGCCAGAGGCTCGAAAGGGTGAGCTCGCGGATGAAGATCAGCTCCTTGGGCAGGCGGTCGTAGAGCTTGGAGAAGAGCTCCTCGTGGGAAAGGAGCTCGCCGACCCACTGGTCGCGGTCGATCGCCATGAGCTCGCCGAACTTCTCCTCGGGGAAATCGTCAAGGCCCTCCCAGGAGAGGTCCTCGTAGCGCGGCATCCAGCCCAAGGGACTCTCGACGCCCTTCGCGTGGTTGTTCGCGCGGTCGACGATCCACTTGAGGACGCGGATGTTCTGCCCGAAGCCCGGCCAGAGGAACTCGCCGTCCTTGCCCTTGCGGAACCAGTTGACGCCGAAGATGCGCGGCGGGTTCTTGATGATGCGGCCGAAGCGGAGCCAGTTGTTGAAGTAGGCGGCCATGTGGTAGCCGCAGAAGGGCAGCATCGCGAAGGGGTCGCGGCGCACGAGGCCGACGGCGCTCGTCGCGGCCGCGGTCGTCTCGGAGCCGAGGGTGGCGGCGAGGTACACGCCGTACATCCAGTTGAAGGACTGGTAGACGAGGGGGAAGAGGGCGCTCCGCCTGCCGCCGAAGATGAAGGCCTTGATGGGCACGCCGTCCGGCTTTTCCCAATCGGGATCGATCGAGGGGCACTGCTTGGCCGGCGCGGTGAAGCGCGCGTTCGGGTGGGCCGCCGGCTTGCCGGAGGCGGGATCCCAGGGCTTGCCCTGCCAGTCGACGAGGCCGGCGGGCGGCTCCTTCGTCATGCCCTCCCACCAGACGTCGCCGTCTGGCGCGAGGGCCACGTTCGTGAAGATCGTGTTGGCCCGGATCGTCGCCATCGCGTTCGGGTTCGACTTCTCGCTCGTGCCCGGCGCGACGCCGAAGTAGCCGGCCTCGGGATTGATCGCGCGGGTCTGGCCCTGCTTGTCGGGCTTGATCCAGGCGATGTCGTCGCCGACCGTCGTCACCTTCCAGCCCTCGAAGCCCTCGGGCGGAATGAGCATGGCGAAGTTGGTCTTGCCGCAGGCGCTCGGGAAGGCGGCGGCGACGTAGGTCTTCTCGCCCTGGGGCGACTGGACGCCGAGGATGAGCATGTGCTCGGCGAGCCAGCCCTGTTCGCGCGCGATCACGGAGGCGATGCGGAGCGCGAAGCACTTCTTGCCGAGGAGGGCGTTGCCGCCGTAGCCCGAGCCGTAGGACCAGATGGCCCGCTCCTCGGGGAAGTGGACGATGTACTTGTTGTCCTTGTCGCAGGGCCAGGCCACGTCCTTCTCGCCGGGCTTGAGGGGCGCTCCGACGGAGTGGACGCAGGGCACGAACTCCCCGTTCTCGCCGAGAATGTCCAGGGCCGCGCGGCCCATGCGCGTCATGATCCGCATGTTCGCGACGACGTAGGCGGAGTCCGAGATCTCCACGCCGATGTGGGAAAGGGGGGAGCCGAGGGGGCCCATGCTGAAGGGGATGACGTACATCGTGCGGCCGCGCATCGCGCCGTCGAAGAGGCCGTCGAGGATGGCCTTCATCTCCTTGGGATCCTTCCAGTTGTTGGTGGGCCCGGCTTCGACCTTCCGGCGGCTGCAGATGAAGGTCCGGTCCTCGACGCGGGCCACGTCGCCCGGATCGGAGCGCGACAGGAAGCTGTTCGGACGTTTCTGGGGATTCAGCTTGATGAAGGTCCCCGATTCGACGAGGCCTCGGCAGATCTCCTCGTTCTCAGCCTCGGAACCGTCGCACCAGTGGATGCGGTCAGGCTTGCAGAGCTCCGCGATGCCCGCCACCCAGGCCTTGAGCGCCTCGTGGCGGACCTCCTCAGGTCGTATCATTTCTCCCTCCTTTTGCGATTCGCGCCGTGCATACGCGATACCCGCATGATATATGCGGATTTCGTTTTCGTGCAACAAAATCGCATTCCGGGCTTCGATACCCGCCAGGCGTGTCGCATTTCCGTCAGATGGGAGCAATTATTGGTTTTTCGGGGCCAAATGGCGGTTTCCCGTTTCGCCGTATCGCGAGCGTTCACTCGCCGCCCGGAGCGGCCTGCCTAGACGAGGCCCGCCGCCGCGGCGAGCTCGCGGCAGAGCGACCACACGTCGGCGTCCTGGTTGGCGAGGATGACGACGAGGCCGTCCGCGGCCGGGTAACGCATCGCGATCGCGGCCACGCCCGGATTGACGCCGTCCTTGCCGCGGCGGAACGCCCGGCCGGCGGGGTCGAAGTCGTGTTCCAGGCAATAGCCGTAGCGGCGGAGGTCGCCGCTCTTCAACCGGAAGGCGTCGATCTTCGGCGAGAGGAATTCCGCCCGCGCGGCCTCCGACAGGAAGGGGCCCGACTCCAGCGCCCCGAAAAGGCGAGCGAGGTCGCGGACCGTCGTGAAGATCCCCGCGTCCGGCGAGCCGACCGGCGGATAGGAGTAGATGTTCTTGCGGAAGCCGACCGCCCCGCCGTCAGGCTTTTCCACCGTCGCATAGCCCTCGGCCACGTCCGGCTCCACGCCGTCCTTGGGGAAGTAACCCGTCGCGGCAAGGCCCGCCGGCTCGAGGACCTCGCGCGCGACGAGTTCGCGGAAGGGGAGGCCCGAGCGCCGCTCCAGGGCCAGGCCGACGAGGACGTAGGCGCAGTTGTTGTAGCGGGACTTCGAGCCGGCGGGGAAGAGCGGCTCCTTGAAGGCGAATTGCGGCAGGAAGTCCGCCGTCTCGCGCACCCGGTAGCAGGGCCTGGTTTTCCAGATTTCCTCGTAATCCTCGCCCGCCTCCTCGTCGGCGTCGTCGGCGATGCCGGAGCTGTGCGTGAGGCAATGGCCGATCGTCACGTCGGCCGGGATCTTCGCCCCGGCCGGCAGGTCGACGACGTCGCGCACGCGCTCCCCGAGGCCGAGCAGCCCTCGGTCCAGCAGCCGGAAAACCGCCGCGGCGGTGAACAGCTTGCCGAGCGAGGCCGTGTCGAAGCGGGTCCGGAGGGTGTTCGGCACGGAGAAGCCGCGATGCGCGAAACCGCGCGCCTCCGCCAGGAGCTCCTCGCCCCGCCGCTTGACGAGGACCGCCCCGGAGAAAAGCCCGTCCCGCTCGAAGCGGTCAACGATGCCCCCCAGGGAGGGGCGCGCCGATTGTTCGTCCATGTGCGTTCGCCTTTCGGGACCTTGGCCCCGCGCCAGTTTCGCCGGGAGCCGACCCGCGGGTCAAGGGAAAGATCCCCTATAGCCGACGTCACCGCGGGCGGTGCCGCGGGCGGTCGCCGGGCCGCCCCGCCACCGCCCGAATCGAAGCTTTTCGCTTCGGCCATATCCCGTTATACTCGGCCTCGCCATGCTCATCGTGCCCTACGAGCCCGTCCGCCGGGAATGCGTCGTCGTCAACTCGCGCTTCATCGCCAGCCTGGCGCCGGCCGACGGCGTCGAAGAGGCGCGCGCCCACATCGCGCGGGTCCGCGCCGAGTTCCCCGACGCGACGCACAACGTTCCCGCCTTCGTCATCGGCGGCGGCAATTCGAGCACCGAGTTCTGCTCCGACGACGGCGAGCCCTCGGGCACCTCCGGGCGCCCCCTCCTGGCGGTCCTCAAGGGCTCGGGGATGGGCAACCTCGTCGTCGTCGTGACCCGCTATTTCGGCGGGACCCTCCTCGGCACGGGCGGCCTCGTCAAGGCCTACACCGAGGCGGGCCGCCTCGTCGTCGAAGCCGCCCGCCGCGCCGCGATGGTGGAAACCCACCGCCTCGAGCTCGACCTGCCCTACCACTTTTTCGATCGCCTCCGCATCGTCGCCGCCGAGTGCGGCGCGGAGATCGTCGCGGAGGACTTCGCCGAGTCGGTGCGCCTCGCCGTGGAAGTGGCCGGCGGCGACGCGGAGCGCTTCCAGGCCAGGCTCGGCGAGATCAGCTCAGGCTCCCTCCGCGGCCGCTTCGTCTCCAAGAGGATGGCGCGGCGCCCGCTCTAGTCCGGGCCGGACGCGGGGGCTAGACCCCGGCAGCTATTGCTCGTCGGTGAAGAGGCCTGGATAGCGGTTCCCGGGGAGCTTGGGCGAAGAGGGCTTTGCGGCGCCGGGATGCGGCCCGGCGGATTTCGGCTTTCGCGGAGGCCGCGGCTTCCGCAGCTTGCCGAGATAGAGGGCCTCGACTTTCGCGCGAGCCCAGGGCGTCCGGCGGAGGAAGGTCAGGCTCGACTTCAGGCTCGGATCGCTCATGAAACAGTTGATCGGCACGTACTCCGCGAGCCCCGGCCAGCCGTACTTGGCGATCAGGGTTTCGAGCATGGCCTCGAGCGTCACGCCGTGGAGGGGATCCTTCTCGTGTCCTTCCTGCATCGTCACTCCTATACCTTCACGCTAGCACCCGCGCCCCCGGAGGCGCAAGCCGTCGCCGCCCCGCCTTTCGAACCCCGCCCTTCGAACCCCGCGCGGCACTCGCGCGGCCAAGCCATCCGGGCTAGAATCCTGTCCATGCGCATCGCCATTGTCCAATCCAGGCCCGCCTTCGGGGACCCGGACAGCAATCTCGAGGGGCTCCTCGGAGCCGTCGCCTCGGTCAACGCGGATTTCTACGTCCTGCCCGAGCTTTGCCTGGCGGGCTACGACTTCGAGGATCGACCGGAGGCCGCCCGATTCGCGGAAAGGCCGGACTCGCCGCGCCTCGACTCCCTGGCGCGGGCGGCGACGGACCGCGGCGCCGGAATATCCTTCGGCTTCGCGGAGGCGGCGGAGGGCGGCCGGCTCTTCAACAGCGCCCTCCTCTCCCTGCCGGACGGGCGGCGCCGCGTCTACCGCAAGACCCACCTCTTCGCCCGGGAGAAGCTCCTCTTCGAACCCGGCGACACGGGCTTCTTCGTGGAGGAGTTCCGCGGCCTCCGCGTCGGCATGGCGATCTGCTTCGACTGGATCTTCCCGGAGAGCTTCCGCACCCTCGCCCTCCTCGGCGCGGACCTCATCGCGCACAACGCGAACCTCGTGTTGCCCTGGTGCCAGCGGGCCGACTTCGCGCGCGCGGTGGAAAACCGGGTCTACGTGGCGACCGCCAACCGCGTCGGCCGCGAGGAGCGGGGCGGCAGGAGCCTCTCCTTCACCGGCGGTTCCGTCCTCGTCGCCCCGGACGGATCGAGCCTCCTTGAGCTGCCGGTCGACGAGCCCGCCGTCCGCGTGGCCGAGATCGATCCTCTGCGGGCCCGAGACAAGCGGCTCAACGCCTGGAACGACCTCCTGGCCGACCGGCGGCCCGAGTTCTACGCGGCGCGGCGGAGCCCGGAACCGACGGAAGATACCGGCGCCTGAAAGGGGATCGGGCGACCCGCCGGGCCCGCCGGACAAGCCCGCCCGCCCCGGCAAGGGCGGGCTACGACATAGATCCTAGGCTCGCAACGGCCGATCTACGACGCCCATCCGATGGGAAGGCGGCGGCCGCGGGGCT
>JAEUJG010000540.1 GCA_016794765.1 Spirochaetaceae bacterium
CGACGACCCGTCCCGTCACGTCGGCGAAGGGAAGGTAGCTGGCGAGCTCGCGACCCTCGAGGCGCGGCGCGGCGGGCGAGGGCGCGGTCGCCGCGGCGGCGCCGGGGAGGAAGGCGATGCCCGAGCGCTCGCCCGAGAGGAAGCGCTCCAGGCGTTCCTCCGTCACGAGCCGGGCCAGGACCAGGATGCCGCCGGGTTCCTCCTCCTGGTCGTCGTCGGTGATCGGATAGGAGGCGAAGAGGGCGGGGAGGCCGCCGTAGAGCGTCGCGGCGAATAGGGGCTTGGGAGGCAGGTCTCCGAAATCCTCGGGGAAGAGGGCGGGGCTGGCGGTTTCTCCCTCTCGGGCCGCGAGGGGCCCGTCCCCCGACGGCACGCCCCAGGCCGAACCCGACCAGACGAGCCGACCCGCTGCGTCGACGATGAGGACGAGATCGATTTCCATGGAGGCGAGGAGTTCGGGCCGGAAATTGTCCTTCACGAAATCGGGATCCCGCTCCGGTCCTTCGACAAAGTCGAGCGCCTCCTGCCAGGCCGCGTGGGACAGGCCCGTCCAGCCGAGCTCGCGGGCTTCGCGTTCGAGGTAGGTGAGAAAACGCGTCCTTCGCTGCTCGAGGCCCTGTCGCTCGAGCCGGTTGGCCCTTTGGGCGGTCGCGAGCAAGGTCGTTCCCGCAAGGACGACGCCGATCGCGAGAAAGAGGACCGCCATCGTCCGAGGGAAGGCCGTCTTGAGGGGTATGCCGAGGGGCCGGGGCGTCGGCTTGTCGGCCGGGCTGCCATCCATGCCTCGAAGTCTAGCGCTTCGCGCGGCGCGGATCAAAGAAATGCGGCCGTATCCCCGACCTAGTTCGGCGACCTCGTGGAGTTCGTCGGCGGCGTTCCCGCCGCGCCGGTTTCAATGTCCTTCCTCGTCGTCGTCGTCATGTACTCGCGGAAGGCCGGCCCCGGCCTCCTCGCCAGGCGCGACCTTGGCCCTCGTCGTTCTTTCCGATATTCTGGCGCTGAACCACGCGAAGCGGAAGGCGAGGGGAAAAGGCGCGGGGAGCGGGGCCGTCTGGCGAGCGCCCGGCGGGCGCCTCGACCCGCCGCTTCCCGGAGGAGGGCGGCGCATGGATTGGGCATACCTGGTGGCGGAATCCATCGACTATATCGAGGCGAACCTCGGCGAGCCCAAGCTCGGCCCCGAGTCGATCGCGAAGCGGCTCGGCGTCGGCGCCTCGGCCTATCAACGCGCCTTCGCCGTGCTGACGGGGCTCGCCCCGAGCGAATACGTCCGGAACCGCCGGCTGGCCCTCGCCGCAAAGGCCCTGGCGGCGGGTGAAGCGAACGTCCTCGACGTCGCCCTCGCCTACGGCTACGAGTCGCCCGAGTCCTTTTCCAAGGCCTTCAAGCGCCTCCACGGCGTCAATCCCAAGGAGGCGAAAAAGGCGGGGGCCGGGCTCGCCCATTTCGCGCCCCTCCGCCTCCGCCTCAGGCTCCGTGGCGACCAGCCCCTCCGTTACCGCCTCCGCGAGGCGGAAGGCTTCACCCTCGTCGGCCGCGGCCTCGAACTTCCCGTCGGCGACGAGGCCAACGAGGAGGCGATCGCGGCCTTTTGGGAGAAGGCGGAGGCCGAAGGCCTGGACGAACGGCTCGGCGCCCTGCCCGGCTTCACGGCCCTCTGCGGGGCCTCGCTCTTTTCGGGCGCCACGGGCGGGGGCTTTGTGTACGCGATCGCCGCGATGCTGGAGGCGCCGAAGCCCGGCGCGGCCGGCGCGGCTGCGGCGCGGACGCGGGAGTTTTCCGCCGGGCCCGCCGCGGAGCTCCGCGCCTGGCCGATCCCGCCCCGCTCCTGGGTCGCCTTCGAGTGCGAGGGCGAGCTTCCCGCCGCGATCGACGAGACCTGGAGCCGCGTCTACGCCGAGTGGCTTCCCGACGCCGACTACGAACCGGCGAGCGGCCCCGAGCTCGAGCTCTACCTGCCCCCCGCCGGCGAGTCCTCTCCCGGAGGCGCGGACTACCGCTGCGAGCTCTGGATTCCCCTCGCCAAGCGCTGATCCCGCGCCGCGGCTCCTAGGACTTGTCGCGCTTGGCGCTCTTCCGGTCCTGGAAGGAGAGGATGCTTTTCCGGAGCCGCACGGACTTTGGCGTCACTTCGACCATCTCGTCCTCGCGGAGGAAGAGGATGGCGCGCTCGAGCGTCATCGCCTGGACCGGCGTCAGCGTCAGGGCCTCGTCCTTCAGCACCGATCGCATGTTGGAGAGCTTCTTCTCCTTGGCGGGATTGACGTCGAGGTCGGAGTCGAGGTTGTGCTCGCCGACGATCATGCCCTCGTAGACCGGGTCGCCCGGAACGACGAAGAGGCGGCCGCGCGGCTCGAGGTGGTAGAGGCCGTAGGTGACCGCCTTGCCGCCGCGGTCGGAGACGAGGGAGCCCGTGAAGCGGTCCACGAAGTCGCCCCGGTAGTCCTCGTAGCCCGTGAGGTAGGAGTTCATGATGCCCGTGCCCTTCGTGTCGGTGAGGAAGACGTCGCGGTAGCCGAGGAGGGCGCGCGAGGGCACGGAGAATTCGAGCCGCGCGCGCCCGCCCTCGTGGCAGGTGTAGGCGAGCAGGCGGCCCTTCCTCGCGGAGAGCTTCTCCGTGACGATGCCCGCGAAGGCCTCCGCGCAGTCGACGGAGAGCCGCTCCACGGGCTCGAGCTTCCGCCCGCCCTCGTGCTTGAAGACGACCTCCGGCCTGCCGACGCAGAGCTCGAAATCCTCGCGCCTGAGCGTCTCGATGAGGATGACGAGCTGGAATTCGCCGCGGCCGCGGACGATGAAGCCGCCGCCGGACGCGGCCTCCTCGAGCTGGATGGAGACGTTCTTGAGCGTCTCCTTCCGGAGCCGCTCGTAGAGCTTCATCGACTGCACGTTCTTGCCCTCGAGTCCCGAGAGCGGCGAGGTGTTGACGGAGAAGCGCATGGAGACCGTGGGCTCGTCCACGACGAGGCGGGGCAGGGCCTTGGGGAAGTCGCGGTCGCATATCGTGTCGCCGATGTGGACGTTCTCGATGCCGGAGAGGACGACGATGTCGCCCGGCTCCGCGCCCTCCGCCTCCACGAGCTTGGGCCCGGCGTAGCAGTGGAGCTTGGAGACGGAGAGGACCTCCCTCGCGCCGCCCTCGCCGATGCGGAGGAGGCCGTCCTTGGAGCGCGCCCGCCCGTTCACCACCTTGCCGATCGCCTGGCGCCCGAAATAGTCGGAGTAGGAAAGGTCGGAGACGAGCATCTGGAAGGGCTCGGCGCTCGAGTAGGAGGGCGGCGGCAGGTCGCGGAGGATCGCGTCCAGGAGGGGATGGAGGTTCTCCCCCGGACCGTCGAGTGTCTCCTTGGCGATGCCCTCGCGGCCGATCGCGTAGAGCACCGGAAAATCGAGCTGCCCGTCGCTCGCGCCGAGGTCGATGAAGAGGTCGTAGATCTCGCTCAGGACCTCCGCGGGCCGCGCGTCGGGCCGGTCGATCTTGTTGATGACGACGATGACCGAAAGGCCTCCCGCCAGCGCCTTGCCGAGCACGAAACGGGTCTGGGGCAGGGGCCCCTCCGAGGCGTCGACGAGGAGGACGGCGCCGTCCACCATCGAAATCGCGCGCTCGACCTCGCCGCCGAAGTCCGCGTGGCCCGGCGTGTCGAGGATGTTGATCTTCACGTCCTTCCAGGTGACGGCGCAGTTCTTGGCGGCGATCGTGATCCCGCGCTCGCGTTCGAGGTCCATGGAGTCCATGAGCCGTTCCTGGGTGACCTGTCCGGCGCGGAAGAGCCCGGACTGGCGGAACATCGCGTCCACGAGGGTCGTCTTGCCGTGGTCGACATGGGCGATGATCGCGATGTTGCGGATCGCGGGATTGACGGAGTCGAGTATATGCACGGATTTCCTTGCTGTCGCTCGGGTGAGGCGCGGGGGCTTGGGGATGCGGCAAGTCTACCGTGGATGCGGCTGCTCGGTATAGGAGGCGGGGAGTGGTGGGTGGGCTTCGCCGCGCGGCGGGCTTTTTAGACCTGGCGGG
>JAEUJG010000545.1 GCA_016794765.1 Spirochaetaceae bacterium
TGAAGCGCATGCCCTCGCTCCTGTCGGCGAGGAGGAGGGAGCCGTCGAAGGGCGCGACGGGAATCTTCTGGCCGAGATACTTCTCGATGGAGGGCAGGCCGAAGACGAACTTCTCGCAGGCGAGGGTGACGGCCTTGCCCGCCTTGCCGGCGCGGGCCGTGCGGCCGATGCGGTGGACGTAGGATTCGACCTCGTCGGGGATGTCGTAGTTGACGACGAGGTCGAGGGCCTCGACGTCGAGTCCGCGGGCGGCGACGTCGGTCGCGACGAGGAGGGCGAGCTCGCCCGCCTTGAGCCGCTCGATGATCCTGAGGCGCTGGGACTGGGGCAGGTCGCCCATCAGGTACTCGCAGTCGTGGCCGTTGATCTTGAGGCGGCGCGCCACCTCCTCGACCATGAACTTCTGGTTGCAGAAGACGATGCAGCTCTTGGGCTTCTCGCGGTCGAGGATGCCGAGAAGGAGGGGCATCTTCTCGTGCGTGCCGACGTGGTAGAGCTCCTGGGTGACGAGGTCCACCGTGACGTGCTCGGGCTCGATCGACACTTCCTTGGGCTCGCGCATGTACTCCCAGGCCAGGTCCTTCACGCGGAGGCCCAGGGTCGCGGAGAAGAGGTAGGTCTGGCGGTCCTCGGCGGAGGGGAGGTAGCGGATGAGCTTCCGGAGGTCGTCGATGAAGCCCATGTCGAACATGCGGTCCGCCTCGTCGATGACGAGGAAGCCGACCTCCCGGAGGAGCATCTTGCCCTGCTTCACGAGGTCGATGATGCGCCCGGGGGTGCCGATGATCATCTGCACGTTGTCGCGGAGCATGTCGACCTGGGGACCGTAGGCGACGCCGCCGTAGAAGGCGCCCGACGTGACGGGAAGGTGCTTGCCCAGCTTCTTGGCCTCGCCCTCGATCTGGACGGCGAGTTCGCGGGTCGGCGCGAGGATGAGGACCTTGCGGTTGCGGCTCTCGGGCACGGTCATGATGCGCTGGAAGATGGAGATGAGGAAGGCGGCGGTCTTGCCGGTGCCGGTCTGGGACTGGGCGTAGATGTCCTGGCCGGAGAAGGAGTGGGCAAAGACCTGTTCCTGGACGGGCATGCAGGTGACATAGCCGGCGTCTTCGAGGCCGCGCTGGAGATCGGGATGGAGGTTAAGTTCGGTAAATTCCATATTCGCTCGGGTTAAGACTGGATGCGCCTAGGATACTTTATTTTGGAATCAATAATAAGGGGGTGGCCGGCCCGGGTCCTTGAAGTAGTGTTGCGAAGCTTGTGTTTAAACGCGAAGTCCCGAATTTTGTCTTGCGGGACAAACAAATAGCAACGAAACCGGCTATCAACCCAAGCTTCGCGACACCAACCGGGAAGCCCCTAGGGCTTCAGAAGCGAAGCCCAAGCCTCGGGATCATGGCCCACGACGGCCTTCCTGCCGTCGCGGACGATGGGGGTCTTGAGGAGGCGGTAATCGGCCAGGAGCTCCTCTTCCAGGTCGCAGAAGAGGTGCGAGAGGCCCCGCTCCTTGTAGCGGGCGCCCTCGACATCGACGAGGGCCTCCACGCCCAGGGCCGCGATCACGCTGCCGAGCTCGCCGGCGCTGATGCCCTTGTCCGCGAGATCGATGAACTGGAAGCGGGCGTTCCGCTCCTTGAAAAACCGTTCAGCCTTCTTGGTGTCCTGGCACTTTCTGGTGCCGAATATCTGCAGGGCCATAGGGCGAGTATAGCCGAAAAGCGCCCTTCCGTGGCAGGCTTTCCGCGAGAGGTACCCATGGCACTCAAGGCGACGGTCTTCAAGGCGGACCTGCAGGTCTCCGACCTGGACAGGAACTACTACGCGGAACACAAGCTCACCCTGGCCCGCTCCCCCTCGGAGACCGACGAGCGGCTGATGGTCCGCATCCTCGCCTTCGCCATGGACGCCGACGAGGCCCTCGCCTTCACGAGCGACATGGCCGAGACCGAGGAGCCGAGCCTCTGGAAGAAGGACCTGACGGGGCGCATCGAGCTCTGGATCGAGGTCGGGCTCCCCGACCCGAAGCGCCTCAAGAAGGCCTCGGGCAGGGCCGACCAGGTCCTCCTCTACCTCTATCACGGCCGCCAGGCCGGGGTCTGGCTCGAACAGAACCGCCGCGAGCTCGAAGGCATCCGCAACCTCCGCGTCGTCGAGGTGGAAGCCGACTCGGTCCGCGCGCTGGCCGGCCTGGCCGAGAAGACCATGGACCTGCAGTGCGTGAT
>JAEUJG010000566.1 GCA_016794765.1 Spirochaetaceae bacterium
TCCGGGTTTTCCAAGCCCCGCCTAAGCGGTTCTTGGTCCTACCTCGCTCTATCCCATCCCTGGAAGACTGTTGAAGATCGCTTCTGCTCATCAGCAACTTGCGTGCCAACTTGCAGGCATTTTGTAGCACTTCCGTGCCCGCTCTGTCAAGCGCTCGGCTAGAATCTTTTTAAGGATTTTCGCTTCGCATCCTTGAGCCCAAGGCTCTCGGATTCGGTTCGGTCGGTATCCGGAATCGCAGTCGGCGTGATCGCCGTCGGCAAGACTTTCAAGATGACCTTTTTTGGTGCTCTATCAACCTAGCGCAATCGCCAAAGGCTTGTCAAGCATCCTACCGGCTTTCCCATCGCTTTTTCTGTCTGCGCGACTTCTCGTCGGCGCGGAAGAATAAATACTCTACCCTTCATTTTTTGTCAAGGAAGTCATGCCTCAAAACGCGCATCTTCCCAATAAAAATCTCCTTCGCCATAGCGCCGGTGCTGTACGGCCTCGAAGATCGCCTCCTCTCCTATCAATTCACCACCGGCGAGATCGGCGATGCTCCTGGCCGTGCGCAAGATCGAGTGGCTTGCCCGGGAAGAAAGGGCCAGCCGCTCGACCGCGGCCTCCAAGCCAGCGGCCGCCCCCGCGTCAAGCCGACAGTAGCGATCGATCGCTCCCGGGGGCATCTGCGCGTTCCGCTTGAAGGCACAGGACCGAAACCGCGATTCCTGCCTTTCGATCGCGGCGCCCACGCGGGAACGGACATCTCCCGAGCTTTCGCCGCCGGGACCGAGGAGCTCACGGGCCGGCACAGGCCGCAAGGGAACGCGAAGATCGATGCGGTCCAGGAAGGGCCCGCCGAGCTTCCGCCAATAGCGCTGCACTTCCTGGGGCGCGCAGTGGCAGGTCCGCCCTTCCATGCCGAGCCTGCCGCAGGCACAGGGATTGGCCGCGAGCACGAGCTGGAAGGCGGCCGGCAAGCGCACGGCGCGGGCAGCCCGCGAAAGGAGAATGGAGCCTTCCTCCAAGGGCTCGCGCAAGGCTTGCAGCGCGTCCCTCCGAAACTCGGGCGCCTCGTCGAGAAACAGGATGCCCCGGTGGGCGAGACTCGCCTCGCCGGGCCGGAGCGAAGGTCCTCCGCCGACGAGGCCTTCAAGCGACGCGGAGTGATGGGGAGCGCGAAATGGAGGGCGGTACAGCAAGCCTTGCCCCGGGGCGAGCAAGCCGGCGATGGAATGGAGCTTGGTCACCGCGACGGCGTCCTCATCCGACAAGTCCGGCAGGATGGAGGCGATTCGGCGCGCGAGCATGGTCTTGCCCGAGCCGGGCGGGCCGAACAGGAGGAGGTGATGCCCGCCGGCGGCCGCGATCTCCAGGGCGCGGCGCCCCCGCTCCAGGCCGCGGATTTCGGCGAGATCGCCCTCCGCGAGCGGGTCGCCGCTTCGAAACGGAAGAGGCTGGGGCGCGGGAGGCCCCTCCCCCGCGCGGAGCCGGGCCAGGATGTCGCCGGCCTCGCCGAGGGAATCGATGCCGTGGATGCGGCCCCGCCGGAGGGCAAGAGCCTCGGGCAGGTTGGCCCCGGGCACGAGGAAATCCTCGAGCCCTGCCGCAAGACCCTTGGCCACGGCCGCCAGGACCCCGCGGACCGGGCGCACCTCGCCGTCCAGACCGAGCTCCCCGAGCGCCAGGAAGGGCTTGCCCGGATCGGGAAGGATGCCGGCTGCCCCGAGAATGCCGAGGGCGATGGGCAAGTCGTAGGAGGATCCTTCCTTGGGAAGGTCGGCGGGCACGAGACTCACGAGAACGCGATCGAGGGGAAACTCGAATCCGGCGTTGCGGACCGCCGCCCGGACGCGTTCGCGGGCTTCGCGGACAGCGCCTTCGGCAAGGCCGACGAGATCCACCGCGGGTATGCCGCGCCGCAGGTCCACCTCGACGCGGACAAGCACGCCGTCTGGCCCCGAAGGTTCATGGGCGAGGACGATCATGGCGAGCCTCCTTGCGGAGCTACGCCCGCGCGGGCCCGCGCCGCTTCAAGCGGAGCGGAAAAGCCGGGCCGCGCGAGCGGGTGACCGCGAGAGGCGCTAGCGGACGCGCTTGCGGAGGATCATCACGAGGAAGGCGGCGGAGAGGAACAGATAGGGAAGGTTCGAGAAGACGATGCGGCCGAGGGGGAGGCCGAAGGGGGAAAACCGGGCTTCGTCGAGGAGGCCGAAACGGACGAGCAGGTCGAAGAGGATGTCGGCGTAGCTCGCGATCGCGCCGATGACGATGAGCATCCACGCCAGGTCGCGGGTGCGGGACCAGAGGACGATCGCGAGAAAGGCGGTCGTGGCCGCGACGAGAAGGCGGGACACGAGGTAGACGGTCAATCCTGCGTTCATGGCTTCGTTCTTGAATATCGGCGGGAAAAAGAAGTTCTTGACAGGAGGCGGGAGCGAACCTACCTTGAGGAACCAGGAGGCAGGTAATAATGGACCTTTGGTACAGCCGCCCCGAAAGCCCGGGCTCCGATTTCCGCGTCAAGGTGCGACGCCCCCTCTTCTCCGCCGAAAGCGGCTCCCGCCGCCTGGACGTCCTCGAGACGGAAGACTTCGGCCGGCTCCTCCTCATCGACGGGCGCATCGCGCTCTGCGAGTCCGACGGCGCGGCTTACCGCGAAATGGCCGTCCATGTGCCGCTCAACGCGCATCCGGGGATCAGGAACGTCCTCGTGGCCGGCGGGGGCGACGGTTCGATCGTATCCGAGCTCGTGCGCTACCCTTCCGTGGAGCGGATCGTCGTCGCCGAGCCCGACGACGGCATCGTGGAGGCCTCGCGGCGCTGGTTTCCCGAGATCGCGGCCGCGCTCCGGGACCCGCGCGTGGCGATCGTCGCCTCCGACGCGGCCGAACTCGCGCGGGAGACCAAGGAACGCTTCGACCTCGTCGTGGTCGACTACGACGAGGACGAGGCGCCGAGCGAACTCGGCCAAGCCTTCTACTGCGACTGCTTCCGCATCCTCTCCGGGGACGGCGTCCTCGTGAACCGCGCGGGAAGCGCCCTCTTCGCCCACAAGCGCCGCGACCTCCTGCGCTCGGCCGGTCGCCTGAAGCGCCTCTTCCCGATCTACCGCCTCTACCGCGCGGCTCCGCCCGCCGGCGAACCCGGAGAGCTCCTCCTCGGCTTCGCCTCCAAGCGCTACGAGCCGGAAGAGGGCCCGGAGGCCGAAGCCTGGCGGCGCCGCGGCATCCCGACGAGCTACTACAACGAGGAGATCCACCGCGCCGCCTTCGCCCTGCCCCAGTACGCGCTGGAATTGGCCGCGAAGATCTGAGCGCCCCTTCGATCCGACGAAAAAAGCCCGGCGGCGCGTGAAGCGCCGCCGGGCCTTCGTTTATCCCGCCTTGCGGCGCGGCGGGCGCGTGCGTTCAGGAGGGACGGCGGGCGTATTCCTGATAGAGAAAGCGCTTGATCTTCCGCGTGCTCGTCTTTTCGAACTCCGTGGGCTTCACGAGGAAGTCGCAGGGCTTCATGTAGGCGGGCAGGGTCTTGTTGACGCGGAAGAGCTCCTCGCGGAGGAGGCCGGCGACGAAGGAAGCGTCGCCGGAACGGCCGGGATGGGCGAGTTCGACGGCCTCGTAGTCGGGCACGAAGACCGCGACGACCTCTTCGCCGGGATGGCCCGAGCGGGCGGGACGGCCGACGACGAGGACTTCCTTGATCCAGGGAGCGCCCTCGAAGCGGCCCTCGACCTCCTCCGGATAGACGTTCTTGCCGCCCTCAGTGACGATGAGGCTCTTGCGCCGGCCGGTGATGAAGACGAAACCGCGGCGGTCGACGCGGCCGAGGTCGCCCGTCTTGAGCCAGCCGTCGTCGGTGAAGGCCTCGGCGCTCGCCTCCGGATTGTCGAGGTAGCCGTCCATGAGGGAGGGACTTCGGACCTGGATTTCGCCGATCCCGTCGGGACCCGGATCGAAGATCCGGAGTTCCGTGCGCTTCACCGGAAAGCCGACGGAGCGGTTGTCCTTGCGTTCGGGAAGGTTGACGGAGATGAGGGGCCCGTTTTCGCTCATGCCGTAGCCCTGCACGAGATTGATGCCGAGGGCATCGAAGAAATCCGCCGTCGCCGGCGCGAGGGGGCCGCCGCCGGAAACCGCGAGCCGGACGGAGCCGAGGCTCGCCTTGGCGCGGACCGCCTTGAAGAGGAGCCGGCCGATCGGGAGCCCGAGCCGCAGGGTCATGAAGCGGGAAAGGGCCAAGGCGCGCTTGAGGAGGCCCGGCAGGGGGCCGGGCAGCTTGGCGAGCTCGGCCTCGATGCCGGCGCGCACCTTGTCGAAAAGGAGGGGCACCCCGATGAGGAAGGTGACGCCGCCTTCGCGCACGGCGCGGAGCACCGCCGAGGGGGCGATGCGGTCGACGACGACGACGGTCGAGCCGGCCTCGACGCCCGAAAGGAAGGAGCAGGTAGTCGCGTAGGTGTGATGAAGGGGCAGCATCGCGATGAAGACGTCTTCCTCGGTGACGAGGAGGGACATCCGCGAGGCGTTGACGTTGGCGATGACGGCGCCGTGGTTGAGGGTTATGCCCTTGGCGATGCCGGTCGTCCCCGAGGTGAAGAAGACGACGGCCGCGGCCTTGGCGCCGATCTCGCCGGGCTTGGGGAGAAGGGAGGAGGCGGGGGTCGCCGCCACCTCGGCCCAGGAGAGCCGGCCCGCGGCGCTCCCGCCCTGCCCGACCTGCCCGACCTGCCCGCCGCGCGTGCCTGCCCCGGAACCCGCCCCGGAACTTGGGGCAAGGTCGAAGTCGACGACGAGGTCGAGCCCGGCGCCGGCGCGGAAGGCTTCGAGGCCGGGAAGCCGCCGCGCGAGCTTTTCCGAAACGAAGAGGGCGCGGCAGCGGGCCGCCCCGAGATTGCGGAGGACGCCGCCCTCGTCGAGCGTGGCGTCGAGGGGCACGGCGACGAGGCCGGCGGCGACAATCGCGAGATAGGCGACGCACCACTCGGGCCGGTTCTCCGCGAGGATGGCGACGCGGTCGCCCCGCGCGAAGCCCCGGGCGAGGAGGAAGGACCCCACCCCGTCGGCCTGCGCCTTGAGTTCGGCGAAGGAGACGAGACGCTCGCTCTCGGCCCCCTCGGGGCGCCAGCGGAAGGCCGTCCTGGAGCCGCCGCGGGCGGCGGCGGCGTCCAGGAAGGCGCGGAAGTCCTCGTAGCTTCGGTCGGCGATGCGCGAATAGGCCCGGTCGAGATCCACGCGGCCTCCCTTAGGCCAAGAGGACGTCGAGATCGAGCTCGGCGGCGGCGCAGGGCATGCCGATGCCCCAGGCTT
>JAEUJG010000575.1 GCA_016794765.1 Spirochaetaceae bacterium
CACGCTCGCGCTCGATGGCCGCGACCGCGTCGCGGCCGCCCTGCATTTCCGCCCGGTACCAGTCGCGCAGGGCCTTGGGCTTGGCGATCTCGATGGAGAAGTAATCGAAGCGGGCGGGCTCGGAGGCGGCGGGGAGGCTGCCCCGCTCCTCCGAGCGGACGCGCGCGGGCTTGAGTCCGGCCGCGAAGGCGGGCAGGCGGGCCAGGCCGAGTTCCAGGGGAGCGCCGCCGCCGGCAGGGACCAGCCTGCCCTCGAGCCGGGTGCCGTCGGCGGAGAGGCGCCCCTCGAAGCCGTCGGACTCGCGGTTCGTGTTGTTGGAACTCAGGCGGAGCTTGAGGCCCCCGTCGGGTCCGGCTTCGCCGTCGAGGAGGCCGAAGCGGGCGCCCTTGCGGTCTTCCCAGGCGCCGACGACCTTGGCGCCGTCCCGGGAGAGCGAAAGGCGATAGCCGGAAGCCTCGTCGGCAAAGCCGACGATCTCGGCCGCCTCGGCGTCATAGGCCTTGGACGAACAGGCTGCCAGGCCGAGAGAACCGATCGCGATGGCCGCGAAGAGCCCGGCGGCGCGACGGGCGGAAGGGGCTTTCATGCGGTCACCGCCTCGGCGGTCCCGGAGCGGCGCGCGGCCAGGAGAGAGAGGGCGCGGGCCAGCTGGTCGGGGCAGGAGGTGGGCTTGCCGCCGCAGGGAATGCCTGCGAGGCGTTTCCTGGCCTCGGCGAGTTCCATGCCCTCCAAAAGCCGCGCGAGGCCGAGGAGATTGCCGGGGCATCCGCCCTCGAACTCGACGTCGCGGAGTGTTCCGGCGTCCACGGTGAAGGAAACGGAGGAGGAACAGGTCCCCTCGGTGTCGAAACTGTAACGTTCGGGCATGTGGAGAACTATATCAAAGGGGCGCCGGGAAGGTAAACCGCGTCCGGGCGCCGGAAGAAGGTTTTTCGTCCCGGATCTTTCGCCGCCGAATCAGGCGTGATACTGTATATAGTAGAAAACCAAGCTTCAGGAGGAGCCTATGAACCCAATTAAAAACAAGACGACTCTGCTCCTGGCGATCGCGTTGGCCTTCGGCCTGTCATCCTGCGCCTCCAAACCCGCCGCGCCGCAGCCGGAACCCCCGGCTCCCGCCCCGACACCCGCCGTCCAGCCCGCAACGCCCCAGCCGACAAGTCCCGCCGTTTCGGCGGAGGAACTCGACAAGCTCCTGGCCGAGGCCGCAACCCAGAAGAAGCGCGCCTTCGACTGGAGCCTCTTCGAGGTCTTCCCCGACGACTACAAGGCCGCGGACGCCGCCTTCGCCTCGGGCAAGTCCGCCTACGACGCCAAGGACGGCCCGGCCGCCAAGGAAGGACTTACCAAGGCCATCGGCCTTTTTACCGACCTGAACGCCCGCGGCATCGTCGAGCTCGCCTCGATGCGGCGGAAAAACGCCGAAGACATGCGCGCCGCCGCCCTCAAGGCCGGCGCCGAAACCGCCGCGACGGAACGCTATACCCACGCCGAGACCGCCTTCGCCGAGGCCGCCGCCCTGGCCGAGGCCAAGGATCACGAAAAGGCGGTCGCCGCCTTCGAACGCGCCCGCGCCCTCTACGAGCTGGCCTACAAGCGCAGCCTCGGAGCGGAGCTCCGCGCCCGCATCGAGACCAAGGGCTACGCCGCTTGGGATTCGGGCAACTACCGCCTGGCCGAGAACAAGTACGCCGAAGAGGACGCGCTCTACGCCGCGGCCGTCAAGGATGGGGCCAAGCCCGGCGCCAAGGAGCTCGGCCCCGGCATCGACGCCCTGGACGAGGCGGTGCTCCGCTACAACCTGGTCGTCCAGAAGGGCCGCCAAGGCATCGCAGGCGGGAAGAAGGACAAGTCGGACGAGGCCAAGGGCCGCTCCGATTCCATCAAGTCCGCCGTCGCGGTGAAGGAAGGCTACGCCGCCGCCCTCGCCGTCTACGAAGAGGGCCTCGCCAAGCTCGCCGCAGGCGACTACGAAGGCGCGGCCGAAGCCTTTGAGGCCGCCGGCGCGGCCTTCGAGGAGGTTTACGCGGTCGCGGCCGAAAAGCGGCAAAAGGCGAC
>JAEUJG010000603.1 GCA_016794765.1 Spirochaetaceae bacterium
CCGCGCCCGTTTTCCCGGCAGGAAACCCGCGTAGAGGAAGTCGAGCTTCAGGTAGCGGAAGCCCCAGTCCTCCACCACCCGCTCGAAGAGCGCCTCCAGGTAGTCGCCGACCTCGGGGATCGACAGGTCCAGGCAGAAAAAGTCGCCTTCCCAGTTCGGGTTCCAGCCGGCGGAGACGAGGCGCCCGCCCTTCCCGCGGAGGAGCCAGTCGGGATGGTCGCGAAAAACGGCGCTCGACCGGGTGACCAGGAAGGGCGCGAGCCAGAGCCCCGGCACCAGCCCCTTCTCCTCCGCCCGGGCCGCGAGCCGCTTGAGCCCCCGCGGGAACTTGCCCTCGTGGATCTCCCACTCGCCCACGGTCCTCTGCCAGCCGTCGTCGATCTGGAAGACCGTCGGCCGCCCCCGCGCCAGGTAATAGTCGCGGATCAGGTTCGGCTCCGCGACCAGCGCCTCCAGGTCCTCCTCGATCATCGCCTCGTCGATCTTCGTGTAGTGGTTGTACCAGGACTCGTAGCCGCCCGGCATGAGGCTGCCGCCCTGCCCCAGGAAGGCCAGCCGGTCGAAGTGGCCGAAGCCGCCGAAGGCCGCGCGGAAGGCGTCCTTCGCGCCGAAATAGCCCGTCCGGTGGAAGAGCCTGAGCTCCGCCACCGGCGCCCCCGCCTCGAAACGCGCGCCCGCCGCCAGGATCCCCACGCGGAGGGTCGGTCTCCGCCGCCCCAGGCGGAAGGTGACGGGCGGCGTGCCGGAGTTCCGCGACACCAAGAGGAGCCGCTCCTCGCCGGCGCGGAGGCCGAGGTAAAAGTGGGACAGGAACTCGCCCCGGGCGGCGGGCCGGCAGGGCGGCTGGCTGAAGGGCGCCATCCCCTTGAGAAGGGTGGGCCGCACCCGCTCGGACCTCCCGAGCTCGCCCGCGAAGGACCAGGACTGCCAGCCGTTCACCAGGACAAGCCGGCGCCCCGGGTCGCGGAAGGCGGCGCGCGTCGCCTCCGGCACCCTCGCCAGCCCGAGCAGCTCCTCCAGCCCCGTCTCCAGGACCAGGCTCTCGGCCTCGCCGAGCTCGAGCGCGCGGGCGGCGCTGATCCTGAGGCGGATCTGCCCGTCGATCTCGTCGACGACGGCGGCGAAACGCGGATCGGTATGCACGGCACGGACCTCCGGGGGGGAATCGGTACACAAAAAAGCGACGTTAGTGTACTATCCGCGGAGCGGGCAGTCAAACCGCCCCCCGGAGATCCAATGGTACGCCTCTACGCCTTCCTCGGAAACCACGGCCGCGAACACCGCGGCAACCGCCACAACGTCGCCTGGCAGTTCCTCGAAAGCCTCCCCTTCTACGGGGAGCTGCGCTTCGACCGCAAGTTCAAGGGCCGCTTCGCCCAGTGGGAAGGCCCCGCCGGCCGCCTCTACTTTCTCCTCCCGGAAACCTACATGAACCTCTCCGGCGATTCCGTCGCCGAACTCATGCGCTTTTTCCAGATCGCGGACGACGAAATCCTCGCCGTCCACGACGAGCTCGAACTCCCCTTCGGCACCTTCGGCTTCAAGCTCGGCGGCGGCCTCGGCGGCCACAACGGCCTCCGCTCCCTGGAGGCCCGCCTCGGCACCCGGGACTTCCGTCGCCTCCGCTTCGGCATCGGCCGCCCCGCCCACGCCGACATCGCCGGCTACGTCCTCTCCGACTTCGACCCCGCGGAGCGCGAATCCCTCGCCTGCGCCGTCTTCCCCAAGGCCGCGGCCGCCCTCGACCTCTGCATCCGCGACGGCTTCGACGAGGCCCTGAAGCGCTTCCCGAAAACCAAGGCCCTCGACTAGTCCCCGTCGGAGAAAGGGGGGAGCGCCCCCCTCCGCGGGCGGAAGCGCCGCGGCCCGCGGTCGCGGCGCGGCGGGACACGCGGCTCCCCGCCGCGCTCAGTCCGGCAACTTCTCGATCTTGAAAAACACCGGCCGCGTCCCGTCCGTGCAACAGGCGATGATGACGTCCTTCCGCTCGTACCACATCCCGAAATCGCCGCCGGCGAAAAAGCCGACCAGCGACTTGTAAAGGTCGTCCCAGGCCCAGGAACAAAAACCCGGCGGCATGCCGGAGATGACGTCGGTGACGAATTCCTGGCCCTCGTGAAACACCTCGCAGGGGCCAAGGCTTTCCCTTCTCTTGCTTTCCACGTACTCGTCGACGTAGTCCTTGTTGAAGCCGCGCTTGAGCACCGTGATCTTGCATCGCGCCATGAAAGCCCTCCCTTCGCGCCGGCGGCCGGCGCCGCTCGCCGGCCGAATCCTCACTCAAAGACCAGGACCCGCCCGTTCTCGAGGATGAGGACCTGGTTGTCCGTCAGCCTGACCGTACCGCCGGGGACGATCGCGACATCGCCCGGCGCGTCGCCCACCTCCTCGTGGACGCGGAGCCCGCAGGGCAGGTAGCCTAGGCAGTCCGCCGACTCGCCGGACAGGGCGATGCTGCCCGCGCTGACGCCCACGTAGACGCCGTTTTCCAGGAAGCGGTCGATCCTTTCCTTGAAACCGTGGGTTCGCATCTCCTTCGTGAGATGCTCCGTGTCACCGCCCGCGACGTACATGAGGTCATAGGCCTTGATGTCCCCGAGCTTCGCGATGTCGGCGACCTCGACCTCCAGGATGTTTTCAGGCTTAAGGCCGAGTTCCCGGATCTCGCCCAGGCAGAGGGGCAGAATCGCCTGTTGCCTCGGCGTGACGGCCGCCGTCGGGACGAACAGCGCCTTGAGCTCCTCCGGCCGTTTCCCCGTCGCCTCGAGCGCCTTCCTCCCTACCTTCTTGTTCTCGAACCCCGCCGATGTCAGGAACAACGTCATATCCTCGCTTCTCCCCGCCGGATCCGCCCGGCCTTTCCGAATCCGCGCCGCCGCGGCGACCGGCCCGCAACCGCGGCGACCGCGCCCGAACCGCGACGCGACCGGGATTCGCGTTATTCGCCCTTGGCGTTCATCCGTTCGCGTATCCGGCCCTTCCAGTTCCGCATGATGTCCAATCGCCGGACTTCAAGCCTCGATCCCAACAACTCGTCGGCCAACTTGAGGATGCCCTCGTGCGGCACGGCGTAGGGCCTCTGCTTCTTCATCCTTTCGATGACGGCATCCTCGTCGCGGTGGATCAGGTACAGGATCACCATGCCGACGGCCGTCGACCGCGATACCCCGCTCCTGCAATGGATCACGATCCGGTCGCATTCATTCCCGTGCCGCTCGTAAAAGTCGATCACCTTCCGGATGTCCCTTTTTTGCGGCAGCCTTTTGGGCTTCCCCCTCGGGATCTTTTCGAATTCGACTTCATCGAAGAACTCAAGGCGCAGGATGTCGCGGAATTTATCCTTGATGGACCGCGGCAGCGCCTCGTCATAGCTTGGCTTGCGGAATGGCCAATGGGGGTTCCCGATGGAAACCAGCGCGCTGCGGGGAAAGTCCCTTCTTTCGCACAGGCGATCAAGCTCCGCTTGGCCGTAGATCTCGACCTCGGTGATCACGCCCGCTCCCTCCGCCCGCCGCCCACCCGATCCGGCGGGCTTGAACGACCGCGCCCGGCGCCGATATTCAGATATACCATTGGACCTTGTTTTCCCAATACGCCTTGCCGTGCTGGATCCGGCTGTCCAAGTCGCCGACATGGATCTCCAGCTTGTTTCCGGACGGGTCGAGGAAGCAGCAAGAGTCTCCTTCGGTGCTGTTCTTCTTCCATTCGACCACGTTCGCCTGCCGCAGCTTCCGCCCCATGGCGGGGAATCCCTCGTCGCCGATCGTGAAGGCCAAATGCGACGTGTTCAGGCTGCCCGCGTCTTCATTGGGATGTGACTCCTTCTTGCCCGTCTACATTGGCCCCTGGGCCGCGGCGCGGAGCTGTGGCCGGCCGTCGCGGGCGTTCGCGCCTATCGGCCCAGGTATTTGGACAGTTCCTCCACCGCGCCCCGGCTGAGCGGCGCCGATTTCCTGGTCGTCGCGTCGATCTGGACTATCACGGTCTCCGCCGCGGCGACGCAGCGCCCTTCCTGGAACAGGCCTTGGCGGATGTCGATGGAGCTATTCCCGATCCGCGTCAGCATCGTGCCTATCCGCACGATCCCCGGCCAGGTGATCTCGCCGAGGAAATCCAGCTTGATGCCGGCTATGACGAAACAGCGGTTCTCGCCGCAAAGATCCTTGCGGGGATCGTACAGGATTTCCGCGCGGCCGGTTTCGAGGAAGGAGGAAAAAACCGCGTTGTTGACGTGGCCTTGCC
>JAEUJG010000618.1 GCA_016794765.1 Spirochaetaceae bacterium
GGGGTTTCCGGGGAGCAGTTTTTTCGAAGCGGCGCCGCAGCCGTCCCCGTCCAAGATTGCCTTTTCACCCTCCAAACGGCGGGAATACGCGACATGATGCCCGATGATCTCCCGTTTTTCCGCCTCGCTCGCCGCGAGGAAGCGGCTTTGGTCGCCCCGCATCAACAATAAAAACCTTGCCATGGTTTCTCCTTCAGGCGCGCATCAGCGCGATGGTGTACGGATAAAGCTCCGCGGTCATGACGCCGGCCACAAGGGCCGGATCTTGCTCCATGAGCCCCCTGGCCGCCTCCAGGCTCTCCGCCTCCAAAATCACGAGGCCGAAGGTGTCGCGGCCGAGCCCGTCGGTCTTGCCGGCCAGGACGAGGATTCCCCGCGCCAAGAGCTCCTCGAGGTGGGCGAAGTGCCTGGCGACCGCGGCCTGATCCTCCTCGGTCCAATTCGCTTCCTCCGTCAGGCGCCCCACCAGGCGAAGGACATAGATGAATCGCCGCAACTTCCCTCCCCCGCGGCCCAAGGGCCGCGCCGCGGCCATGATACCCCGCCGCGCGCGCCGGGGCCAGCGGGCGGCGAGGGAGTCTTGATCATTCCCGAATATTATGTTATAATTATTATTATATATTTCACGGAGGAACGACACGAATCGCAAGAGATCGACCATGGCGACAATCTTGGCTATTTCCGTCTTCTCGGCCATGGCCGACCAAGGCCCGCGCATGCCCGCGGAATTCTCGAAGCACGGGCGCAGCTGGATCGCCTTCCGCGCCGATCCCGCGATTTGGGGGGAAGAGCTGGCCACCGAGGTCCTCTACAACCTGGCGACGATAGCCAACACGATCGTCGAGTACGAGCCGGTAACGGCCTTGGTGCATCCAGAAGACCGGGATATCGCCGCCTATCTGCTCAATCCAAGGATCGAGATCCTCGAACGGGAAATCGACGACCTTTGGATCCGCGACACGGGGCCGGTTTTCGTCGGCGGCGGCGCGGGCGGCGCCGCGGCGATCGACTTCAACTTCAACGGTTGGGGCGGGAAGCAGGTCGCCACCAGGGACAGGCTGGTCGCCGGCGCCGTCGGAGACCACGCGGCGGCGAAGCTCCGTAAGAGCGGCTTCACGCTCGAGGGCGGCGGCATCGAAGTCGACGGCCAGGGAACCGCCATCCTGACGGAAAGCTCCATATTAAACGCCAACCGCAATCCCGGCGTTTCCAAAAAGGAAATGGAAAAGGAACTGAAGGAACTGTTGGGGCTCAAGAAAATCATCTGGCTCAAGGGCATCGCCGGCAAGGACATCACCGACGCCCACGTGGATTTTTACGCGAGGTTCATCGCCCCCGGCGTGGTCGTGGCCGCATTGGAACCGGACCAGGACTCCTTCGACCGCGCGGTCACCTTGGAAAACATAGCGATCCTTCGCGGGGAACGGGACGCAAACGGCGACAGGCTCGTTGTCCACGTGATTGAAAATCCGGCGACGATCCGGGAAGACTTCGCCGGCGAGGAATTCGCGGCGGGATATGTCAATTTTTACGTTCTGAACGGCGCTGTCCTGATTCCCGAATTCGGCGATCGCCGACGGGACGACGCCGCGATGGAAACCTACCAGCGACTCTTCCCCGACAGGATCATCCTACAACTCAACATCGACGCCTTGGCCTCCGGAGGGGGCGGCATCCACTGCGCCACCCTGCAGCAACCCGTTGCCGCGGTCCAATAGCGCTCCTCCGCGCCGCCGGCCGCCCCCCCGCCGCGGAGGCGGCGGCGCGACGTCCGGCCCGCGGGAGGCGACCGGCTTCAGAAAAGCTTTTTCATCATAATGCGGACCGTTTTTTCCCGCCCGGAGATTCGGATCTTCAGGCGATCAAAGCCGCCCGGCACACCCATGCCGTCGTAGTTGCTCAAGCCGATCGGCTCCTTGGGAATCCCGAGAAAATTGAGGTCGAGCTTGCCGTTGCCGTTCAGGTCCTGGAAGGCCGACACCACGTACTCGCCCGCGGGCAGGCCGTCGCCGATCCTCAGGATCGGGCCGGTAGCCTCCAGGATGTAGCTTCGGAAAGGCCGGTCTTCCTTGTAGGCGGCCGCGGAGTCGTAGACGGCCACGTAGACCTTGCCGGAAGCTTCCCGGATGTTCGCCAGTTCGATAGTGACGGTTTCATCCATCGCGTGCGCCTTTGGAACAAGAATGGCGAGCAACAAAACAAGCAATCGTTTCATCGCGCATCACCATACCCCGAGTCCGCGCTCGATGGAAGGCGCCCGGCCCGGGGCATGCGGACTCCGCCTCCCGGGCTATTCACGGAGAAAGTCGCCGATCGCCGCGTAGAGTTCCTCCTGGCGGCTGAAAAGCTCATGTCCGCCGCTTTCAAAGAGGAGCGCCCGCGCCTTGGGATAGGTGGCGAGCATCGCCCTTCTGGCTTCGGGTCCGACCGTTTCGTCATCGGCGGCATGGACGGCGAGAACGGGGTGGTCGGTCGCGAGCGGCCGGTCCAAGCCGAGCTCCCCGATCCTGGAGGCCATTTCCGCGACGAGCCGGAAGTGCCCCAGGATGGTCCGCTTGTCCACGTGACCCACTCGAGTTGCCTCCGCCGGGCGGCGAGGCCGAGGAACCGCGGACACTTCGAGGCCGCCCGCGGGACGAGCGTCGTCCATGGCATCGCGCCTACCACAAAGTCTAAGGCCGCGCCCCGGGGATGTCAAAGCGCGCATGCTTGGAATTATGACGGCTTGACCTGAAGCAAAACAGGCCGCGGACCCCATCTCAAGATGGCCGGCGCCCCACGCGGCGGCGCCCGCCGAGGAATCAGGTCAACCGCGGTCGACCAAGAGGAAAAGGCGGAGACCCGTGGCCGTGAAGTTCCCATAGCCGGAGTCTTCCCTGCCCCGCGCATGGAATTTGTAGAGAACGAGATCCGACCTCGCGCGGTCGCCGCCGCCGCCCAAAAGGAATTTACTCCCGACGAGGGTGTCGAAGGTGGCGG
>JAEUJG010000001.1 GCA_016794765.1 Spirochaetaceae bacterium
TCGGGCCGGGGCGCCGCGGGCGGCGCGTAGCCTCCGGCGCGGGGCGCCAGGGCCGCTGGGCCCGCGCCAGCGGGCCCCGTGCCGGGCGGGAAGGGCGCGAGGAGGAGGGCTATGTCCGGCGGCCCGGCCGCGGCGGGGCCGATGGCCGCTGCCGCACCCGTGGTGGGCGCGCCGGCGGCGGCCGGCGCGGCTACGGGCCTGGTGAAATCGGCGCGCGTGAGGCGGCCGGCGGCGTCATAGGAAAAGGAGGCGACGGCGGTGTCCTCGCCGGACTCGGCCAGTACGGCGATCCGCGTCGGCGCCCCCTCGGCGGCGCCTGCCCCGAGCTCCACGAGGGCGGCCGCCAGCGCAAGGCCGGAGGGATCGGCGAGGATGGCGCGGGCCCGGCCGCCGCCGCCTTCGAAGGACAACTCAAGGCGATAGGCGACGACGCCCGCCTCCTCGACCTCCAGGCTCCCGAGCAGGCCGTCGGGGCCGTAGCGCCGCGACAGGCGCCGGGAAGGCGCGGCGGTCGGATCGGCGCGTTGGGCGACCTCGATCAGCCTTCCCTCCGCGTCGTAGCCGAAGGAAACGAAGGAAAGGGGCTGCTCGGCCGGAGCCTTGGCGGCGGGGGCGACGGGTTTTTTGGCCGCCGGCGCGGCGGCGGGTCGTGAAGCCGCGGGCGCGGCGCTTGATGGAGCGGGCGCCGCGGCGGCGGCGGGCGCGGCCGGAGCGGCGGGCGCCTCGGCGGCCGTTCCGAGGAGGAGGAGCCTGGCCGATCCGTCATGGGCCGCGAGCCGCTGGAGAGCGGGAGCGGGAGCGGTAGCCGGAGCGGGCGCGGCAGGGCTGTCCGGGGGCAGGGAAAGCAGCTGGTAGACGTCCCGGACGGCAGCCCGGTAGGGAGCGGTCGACGGGGCGGGGGCGGCGAAGGCGGAGCCCGCGGCGCAAAGGACGAGGCTCAAGACGGCCCTGGGTGCGGTCGCCGAGGCTCGTCCCGGGGCGCGGAGCTGATGGATCGAAGGGAGCATGCGGCCTCCTTCGATCCAGTATACTCGGCCACGGCGGCGCGACGCCATCGGGCGGCGCGACGCCATCGGGCGGGCGACGCCATCGGGCGGGCGGCGCCATCGGGCGGGCGGCGCCATCGGGCGGGCGGCGCCATCGGGCGGGCAAAATAAAAAAGGCCGCCGGAATCCGGCGACCTTGATCCTATAGCGGGAGAGGGACTTGAACCCACGACCGAGCGGATATGAGCCGCTTGCTCTACCGTCTGAGCTATCCCGCCACGAGGCGAGTAGCTTTATACAGGGTATCGGCCCGTTCGTCAAGAGGCTCCGAGCTTTTAGGACAGGGCTTCGAGAATTTCCGCCGCATGGGTCGCCGGACTCACCTTGGGGAAGACGCGCTCGATCATCCCCTTTTCGTCGATCAGGAAGGTGGATCGAAGGATGCCGAGGTAGGCCTTGCCATAGAGTTTTTTCTCGCCCCAGGCGCCGTAGGCTTCGATGGCCTTCCGCTCGGGATCGGAAAGGAGGAGGAAGGGCAGGCCGTGCTTTTCCGCGAACTTCCGATGCGCGGCCTGGCTGTCGGCGCTGACGCCGACGACGGCGGCGCCCTTGGCGCGGATCTCGTCGTGCGCGTCGCGGAAGCCGCAGGCCTCGGTCGTGCAGCCCGACGTCTCGTCCTTGGGATAGAAGTACAGGACGAGCTTTCCGCCGGCAAACTCGCCGAGGCCGTGCGTGACGCCGTCCGCGTCGGCCAGGAGGAAATCCGGTGCGGGATCGCCCTTCTTTAGCATAAGCCCTCCAGTCCCGGCGCCGTCAGCGCGGTTTCTTGCCGAAGAGTTCGTCGAGGAGATCCTCGACCTTGCGCGGCTGGCCGCCCTCCCCCGCCCCGTTCCGCTGGTTGGCGCCGGCGGAGCCGGAAGCTCCGCCGGGCTCGCCGTCGCCGCCGTCGCCGCCGCGGGGGAAGCCGGAGGCGGCGCCGCGGAGACCCTCAAAGACGCCGCCCAAGGCGTCCATCACCTTGCCCGCCGCCTGGGCGAGAGGATCCTGGGAGGCGGCGAACTCGCGTCGATACTCGGCCCCCGCCGCCTCGAAGCCGCCGCGGGCCTCGCGGGAGGCATCGGCGCCGGGCGCGCCGTCCGCGGCTCGCCGGGGGTATTCGTCGCGGAGGACGGCCTCGTAGCCGCCGCCGCGTTCCCACTCCTGGAGGGCCGTCATGCGGACCGCCGGGAAGGGATGGCTTTCGCCGACGAGATCAAGGAACTTGTAGAGCGAATCGAGCCCCTCCGCGGCGGCGTCGTAGTCGCGGGCCTGGCGGAAGAACTCGTTCAGGTCCATCTCCGCGTGCCGGGAGCCGCCGGCGGTCTTCATGAGGGCGCGATAGGCGGCGGCGGGGTCCTGGCAGGCCAGGAGGCCGGCGCGGTCGGCGGACAGCTCGCTCTTGCGGTCCCATTCGAGAAGGGCGGCCTTGGCCGCCGCGAAGGCGAC
>JAEUJG010000035.1 GCA_016794765.1 Spirochaetaceae bacterium
CGGGAACTCGGCGGGCCCCCTCTTCGGCGGCGTCGTCGCCGACCTCGCGGGGCCGCGCGTCACCTTCGTGGCGACCTCCGCCCTCCTCGCCCTCGCTGCCTTCATCGTGATAACGAGGGTCGACGAGGAATTCGTGCCGAAGCCGAAATCGACCTCCCTGCTCAGGAACGCCCTCCCCGATTTTTCCGTCCTGGCCAAGAGCCCGGCCCTCGCGAGCCTGCTGTTCGTCACCTTTTCCGTGCAGCTCGCGAACGGCGTCGTCGGCCCCATCATGCCCCTCATCGTGCTCGACATGACGGGCGGCGGCCCGGCGGTCGCCTCCCTGTCGGGCCTCATCATCGCGGCCAGCTCCCTCGCGGGCGCCCTGGCCGCCGCCGTCGTCGGCAAGCTCTCCGCGCGCCTCGGCTACGGCCGAGCCCTGCTCATGTGCCTCGTCGGCGCCTTCGCCTTCTACCTGCCCCAAAGCCTCGCGTCCTCGCCCTACCTCCTCCTGGCGCTCAGACTCGGCTCGGGCTTCTTCCTCGGCGGCACGATGCCGAGCGTCAACGCCCTCATCGCCAAGCTCTGCGATCCCGGGAAGCAAGGCTCGACCTACGGGCTTTCCTCCTCGGTATCGAGCGCCGGCGCGGCGGTCGGCCCCGCCCTCGGCGCCGTCATCGCCACGAGCGCCGGCTACCCGGCCGTCTTCCTCGCTACGAGCGGCATCCTTGCCGCGACGGGACTCGCCGTCGGCGCGGCCGTCCGCGGCCGCGAGCGGCGCGGCGGCGGCCCGAGCGGACCGGCGGCAGGCAGCCCGGCGGGTTGACCAAGGCGAGTTGACGCCGGGGCGCCGCGCCCATACAATTCGGCCGGAAGGCAGGCGACATGCGCACGAAAAGGCTTGAAGACCTCGAGGACGGAGCGGACGCGACGCCGGCCCAGAAGCGGCTTCTCCGCGTCCTCTTCCTCGCGGCGGCGGTCCTGGCTGCCGCGATCCTCGCGGGCACCGTTTACGGCCTTGCGACCGGGAGCCGCGCGCGGAAGCTCGCCCGCGAAGCCCTGGAGCCCCGCGCCGCCGCCGGCCAGGCCATCCTCTCCCTCGGCACGATCCGCGCCTCGACCGCCGACAAGCCGGCCGCCCTGGTGGTCGCGACGATAGCCTTCCCTTATCCCGGCGAAGAGCGCGTCTTCAAGGAAGAACTCCTCAAGAAGGCGCCCGCCCTCAAGGCCGCGGCGATTGCCTGGTTCTCGCGGCGCGGCGCCGCCGAACTCCACCCCGCCTACGAGGGCGCCGTCAAGGCCGCGCTCCGCGACAGCTTCAACGAGCTGCTTTCGCTCGGCGAGGTCGGCGAAATCTGGCTCTCCGACTTCGCCTTGATCCAGTGATACCCGGCTGGCTGAACCTTTTCGGCAGCGCCCCTTCGCCGCCGACCTTCCGCTAGCTCCCTCCCGCGACCTCGTCCTCGATCTCCTCGAGGATCCTCAGCATCCGCTCGTGGCGCCGATCGGCCAGGCGCCGCCCTTCGGCGGTGTAGAGCCGTTCCCTGAGGTGGCGGAGCTTGATGCTCCACTCGCGCTGGAAGGAATCCACCTCGGTCGCGTTGTTCGCCGGATCGACGCCGAGCCAGGAAGCCTCCGGATAATGGACCGAGCGGCCGTGCTCGCCAAGCCACAGGTAGGCCCGCGCGGCGCCGACGGCCCCGAGCGAATCGAGCTTGTCCGCGTCGTAGAGACAGCGCGCCTCGAGGCTTTCGGGGGCGCGGCCGCGGCGGTGCCGATGCCGGAGGACGGCCTCGAGCACGGCGGCGATCCGGGACTCGTCCAAGCCGAGCCCGCGCAGGAAGGGTTCGGCGAGCTCCGCGGAGAGCTCCTCGTGCCTGTCGGGATCAGGCCCGATGCGCGGCTCGAGTCCGCGGCCGACGTCGTGGAGCAGGGCGGCGAGACGGACCACGAAGAGATCCGCGCCCTCGCTCGCCGCTATCCGTTCCGCAAGGCGGTACACGCGTTCGACGTGCGAGTAGTCGTGGCAGGGGCCGGTTCCCTCGTGGCGTTCCCGGGCGAAGGCGCGGGCGGCCTCCAGCCGTGCGGCATCGAGTCCGGCGGCCTCTTCGAGCGCCGGTTCCGGCGTTTCCTGGTTCATGGATCGAGGGTAGCCGAAGGCGGCCGTTCCGGACAAGGCGGGCCATGGCGAGCCGCAGCGGGCCAACAGGCTCGGGCGGGCTCGGCTCCGGCCCTAGCCAAGCCCGGCCGGTCCCCTCTCCCCCCTCGGCCCCGCCGAACCCCGCATCATAAGCTTCGTAACACTATAGGCTTGCCCCGATGCGGATTCGGGTGCATACTCCACTAACCATGAAATCCTACGCTGATATATTAGCCAAGCCCGCCGCGGCCAAAACGACCGAGCGCCTTGTCCGCTACGCGACCCTCGAGACGACCAGCGACCGCCATGTCGCCGAGATCCCCTCCACCGAAACCCAGTGGAAACTGTCCCGCCTCCTCGTGGAGGAGCTCAAGGGGCTCGGCCTGGCCGACATCACCCTCGACGAGCACTGTTACCTCATCGCCCGCCTGCCCGCGAGCCCCGGCCTGGAGGGCAAGCCCTCCATCGGCTTCATGGCCCACGTGGATACCGCGAGCGACGTCTCCGGCAAGGACGTGAAGCCCCGCGTCGTCAAGAACTACGACGGCAAGGCCCTCGAGCTTTCGCCCGGCTTCACGCTCGATCCGCGCGAGTTCCCCGACCTGCCCGAGCACGCGGGCGACAGCATCGTCGTCACCGACGGCACCACCCTCCTCGGCGCGGACGACAAGGCCGGCATCGCCGAGATCATGACCGCGGTCGAGTGGCTCATCGCCCACCCCGAGGTCAAGCACGGACCGATCGAGATCATCTTCACCCCCGACGAGGAGACCGGCAAGGGCATGGACCTCTTCCCGGTGAAGAGCCTGCGTTCCATCGCCTGCTACACGATGGACGGCGGCAAGGGCGGCGAGGTCGAGGCGGAGTGCTTCAACGCCTACGAGATCAAGGCAGACTTCACCGGCAAGGCCATCCACATCGGCTCCGCGCGTGGCAAGCTCGCCAACGCCGTCTCGATGGCAGGCTCCTTCATCTCCATGCTCCCCCGGAGCGAGGCGCCCGAGTCCACCGACGGCTGGTACGGCTACTTCTGCCCCCTCGAGATGCAGGGCGGGATCGAGAAGGCGCACGTCGACGTCTTCCTCCGCGACTTCTCCAAGGAAGGCATGGAGCGCCGCATCGAGGCGGTGCGCGCGATCGCCAAGGCCGTCGAGGCCCAGCACCCCCTCGGCTCGGTGACCCTGACCGTCAACAAGCAATACGTGAACATGCGCGAAAAGCTGGACGCGCGCCCCGAGGTGCTCGAGCGGGCGATGGAAGCCGCCCGCCGCGCCGGCGTCGATCCCTTCATCAAGCCGATCCGCGGCGGCACCGACGGCGCCCGCCTGACCGAGCTCGGCATCCCGACGCCCAACCTCTTCACCGGCGGCTACAACTACCACAGCCGCTTCGAGTGGGCGAGCGTGGCGGAGATGACCCAGGCCGTGGAGACCATCGTGGAGCTCGCCAAGCTCTGGGCGCAGTGACCGATCCCGGAACCACGCTCCACCAGACGGAAAATGAGGAAGCCGCCCGCATCGCGCGGGCGGCTTTTTCTTGATCCGGCGGGGCGGGTCGCCCCGCCGTCCGTCGTTCCAGCCCGGATTTCTCAGCAGCCGCGCGATGAAACGCAGTACTCCTGTCTGCCCAAACAGTTGCGCGGCTGCCGGCAAAATCGGGCTAGTCCGCGGGCGCCGCGAGCTCCTCCACCTCGTCCCCGCCCGAGGCGACGAGGGCGCGTTGCGCGCCGCCGCCTCCGAACCCGGAATCGGAGAGCTTGAAGACGGCGACCGTGTCGGTGAGGTCCTGGGCCTGGTCCTTCAGCGAGTTGGCCATGCCGGATAGCTGCTCAGCGGCGGCGGCGTTCCGCTGGATGACCTCGTCCATCTGGATGACGGCGGTCGCGATCTGGCCGGCCCCCGAGTCGAGCTCGCGGAGGGAGGCGGCGATCTCGCGCACGAGGTCGGCCGTCTTCTTGAAGCCCTCGACGAGGGCGGCGATGATCGAGCCGGCGGCCTCGGCGCCTTTCACCGTCTCGGTGGACAGGGCCTGGATCTCCCCGGCCGAGCGTTGGCTGTTCTCGGCGAGCTTCCGCACCTCGCTCGCGACGACGGCGAAGCCCTTGCCCGCCTCGCCGGCGCGCGCGGCCTCGATGGCGGCGTTGAGCGCGAGCAGGTTGGTCTGGCGCGCGATCTCCTCGATGACGGAGATCCGCGAGGCGATCTCGCGCACGGAACCCACCGCCTTGCCCACCGCCTCGCGGCCGGCGGCCGCGTTCTTCTGCGACTCGTCGGCGGCCTTCTCGGTCAGGCCGGCGTTCTGCGCCGCGCTGCGGATGGTGGAGGTCATCTCCTCGACGGAGGAGGACAGCTCCTCGGCGCCCGCGGCCTGCTCGCTCGCGCCCTGCGCGATGGCCTGCGCCGAATTGGCGAGCTCCCCGGCGCCGCGGAGCGTGCTTCCGGAGGCGTCCTGGACCTTGCTGACCACCGCCGAAAGGTTGTCGGTCATCGCGTCGAGGGAGCGGGCCAGGCCGCCGACCTCGTCGTTCCTGCGGAGGAAGGCCTCGCGCGCCCGGCCGGTCAGGTCGCCGAGGCTCACGCTTTCCGCGTGCCCCGCGGAGGCGGCGATCGGCTTGGCCACGTAGTTCGCGACGAAGACGATCACGACCGCGATGACGAGGAAGGAGAGGACGCCGATCACCGCCGCGATGACCGCAAGGGCGCGGGCGCTCCCGAGGACGACGTGCATCGGGATCGAGACCACGAAACTCCAGGGGAAGGGATTCCCTCCGATGCTGAAGGGCATGAAGACCGTGTAGAACTCGTAGCCGAGCTTCGCGTTTTTGCTCTCCAGGATGTAGCGCTTGCCCTCCCCTATGGACTTGACGAGGGCGTCGCGGTAGGCGGGATCGCTCGAGGCGCCGATGTTCGTGCCGAGGGCCCGGGGATCGGGGCTCGCGACGAAGACGCCCTGGTTCGAGAGGAGAAGGGCGTAGCCCGAGCCGAAGGGCTTGATCTTGGAGACCACCTCCTGGTAGCCGTTGAGGGCGATGTCGACGCCCGCGACGCCGACCCGCCTCGCGCCGTCATAAATCGGGACGCAGAGCGAGACGACCGTCGTCGGCTTCCCGGCTATCTCGTAGGTCGTCGGCTCGGTGACGAACTCCTTGCCCTCGGTGAAGGGATAGCGGTAGTAGAGGCCGTTGGGTCCGGGATTGTCGAAGTCGACGGCGACCTCGAAGACGCTCTGGCCGGAAAGCCGGTTCCAGTAGCCGGCGTAGCGGCCGCCCGTGCCGTTGCCGGGCTTGCCGACGAACTTCGCGTCCTGGCCGTCGTAGGCGTCCTTTTCGTACACCGCCCAGACGCCGCCGAGCCCGGTCTCGCGGTCGAAGACGCTCTTGAGCGCGGCGGTCAGGATCCCGCGGTCCGGCTTGTCCTGGGCGTTTTTCACGCCCTCCAGCATCGCGGCCATGGTCCGCGCCGCGCCGAGGGCCTTTTCCATCTCGGCCCGCATCTGGTTGCCGTAGCGGATGGAAATCTCCTCCGCCAGGGCGACGGCGTCCTTGCGGGTCAGCTCCGTCACCCGCACGAGAATGAGGGTGATGGAGGAAAGGAAGCCGAGCGCGACCACCGAAAGTATGGGAAGGAGCAGTTTTGTTCTAATGGAACCCTTGCGTGCCATGTGTCCCTCCTGTCAGTCACTTTCAGTATAGGCGAGGGAGGCCCGGGTTCAATGCGGAACGACCGAAATGGCGGCGAAGCGCTAACGGCGCCCCGAGGAGCGCCGTTTGCCTGGCGGAGAAAAAACGACCGATCCGCCGCGCCGGGGTTGGGCGGCCCGGCGGATCAAGCCGCCACGTTTGTCAGAGCCGCTCCACGCACATGGCGACGCCCATGCCGCCGCCGTTACGCAGGTCGCGCAAGCGACCGCTACGATACGTTTCCACGCAGTCCGGCGGCGGCCCGGCGGATCAAGCCGCCACGTTTGTCAGGGCCGCTCCACGCACATGGCGACGCCCATGCCGCCGCCGATGCAGAGGGTGGCGAGGCCCTTCCTGGCGCCGCGCCGCTTCATCTCGTAGAGGAGGGTCGTGAG
>JAEUJG010000117.1 GCA_016794765.1 Spirochaetaceae bacterium
CACCTCCATCATTCTCGGCGCCGCCTATGATTCCACCGAATCCGACTCGCGCCGCGTCAAGAACGGCGTGAAGGCGGAAGCCTCCGGCGAATGGGGCCCCGGCGCGCTCAACGCGGGCTTCGGGCCGACGGACTTCCACCGTTTCACCCTCAAGGCCGCCGCCTACCAGCCGCTCTTCTCGGTCGGCCAGGCGGGCAATCCCGAGCTCAACCTCTTCAGCGCCTATCTCGCAGGCTTCGCGAGTTTCGACTACGCGGGCGGCGACGCGATTCCCCTCTACGTGCGCCAGAGTTTCGGCGGCAGGGACTTGCGGGACAGCCTCGGCGATTGCGTGCGCGGCTATCCCTCCCGAAGCTACGACGCGGCCCTCAAGACGGTCGCCAACGGCGAAGTCCGTCTCGTGGGCCCCGCGCTCTTCAACACGCCCTGGCTCGTGCCCATCGTCTACGGTTTTTGCGACGCGGGCTACTATGCGGGCTTCCCCGAATCCTCCGCCAAGGCCGAGGCCTCCGGCACCATCCTCTCCGCCGGCGGCGGCTTCGCCCTCGATGTCCTCGATTTCGCCTACATCGGCGTAAGCCTCGGCTCCAAGTTCCCCGGCTCCGACGCCCTCTACGCCGTCTACGGGGAGACGGACGCCTTTTTCTTCAGCGTCGAGTTCCTCCTCCACTTCTAGGCATCCCCTGGCGGCCTGGACAGGCCGCGGCGATCCGACAATGAAGAGGCCGCCCCGGCTCCGGTCACGGAGCGGGGGCGGCCTTTTTTAGCGCCAATGAGGGCTCGGCGGCCTAGCGGTACTTGCCGATCTCCACCTGCACCATCTGGTCGCAGCGCTCGTTGCCCTCGTGTCCCGCGTGGCCCTTTACCCAGGAGAAGCGCGGCTTCACGCGCGCCACGACCTTGTCGAGCTCTTCCCAGAGTTCGCGGTTCTTGACGGGCTTCTTGTCGGAGGTGATCCAACCGTTCCGCTTCCAGTTGACGATCCATGAGGTGATGCCGTTCTTCACGTACTGGGAGTCCGTGATGAGGTGGACCGCCGCTCCGGGAGCCTGCCGCTCGGCCTCCTCGAGGCCGGAAATGACGGCCCTGAGCTCCATCCTGTTGTTGGTCGTGTTGCCCTCGCCGCCCGAGCCGAGCGTCTCGGCCCCGCCTCGGCGGAGGACGAAGGCCCAGCCGCCGGGGCCGGGATTGCCCGAACAGCCGCCGTCCGTGTAGATCTCGATGCTTTCCATGGTGCGGAAGTATGCGCACAGGGGCGCGGCCGGGTCAATGGCCGCGCCCCGGGGGCGCAGGGGCGAAGGGCTATCGGGTCGCCGGACCGAGGAGCATCGTCGACAGGAAGGGCAAATAGGTGACGAGGACCAGGACGAGGAGCTGGATCGCGAAGAAGGGCATGGTTTCCCGGAAGATGCTCTTGAGCGGCTTGCGGAAGGCGTAGCTCGCAAGGAAGAGGTTCATGCCGACGGGAGGCGTCAGGAAGCCGATGCAGAGATTCATGATGAATACGACGCCGAGATGGGCCGGGTGGAGGCCGTAGAGGGCGCCCAAGGGGATCACGAGGGGCGCCGCGATGAGGATGGCCGAGTAGATGTCCATGAGGCAACCTACGACGAGGAGACTCAGGTTGAGGAAGATGAGGAAGACGAGGGGCGAGACGGCCTTGGCCGAAGCCCAGGCGGTGAAGGCTTCCGGGGCGCCCGCGTCGATCAGGTAGAAGGAAAGCGCCCGCGCCGCCGCCAGGATGACGAGGGTGCCACCGATGACGGACAGGCTCTTCCGCGCCGCGGCGACGAGGCGCTTCGGGCCGAGTTCCCGCTTGACGAGGCCTTCCACGACGGCGAGGTAGAGGACGGTGATCGCGCCGATCTCCGTGAGTCCGGCCAGTCCGGTGAAGTAGAGGCCGCCGGCGATCGCCGGGGTCAGGAGTTCCAGGGCGGCGGGCTTGAGGGCGGCCGCGGCCGCCTTCCGGTCGAACTTGCGCTTGGGAACGCCGCTCCGTTTGGCGGCCCAGACTCCCGCGCCGCACATCGCGAGGACCAGGATGAGGCCGGGGATGAGGGCGGCCTTGAAGAGGGAGGTGACGTCGAGATCGGCGCCCTGGCCGTAGATGAACTGGGCGTTGACGCCGTAGACGATGACGGCGGCGCTGGGCGGGAGGAGGAGGCCGACGGCGCCGCTCGCGGTCACGAGGCCCCGCGCGAAGCCGGGCTTGTAGGGGCCCGCCTCGGACAGGATCGAGGCGAGGAGGCCGCCGAGCGCGAGGATCGTGACGCCGTTCGCGCCGGTGAAGGTGGTGAGGAAGGCGCAGGCCAGGACCGCCGCGACGGCCTCGCCGCCGGGCAGCCAGCCGAAGAGTTCGCGGAAAACCGCGACGAGGCGCTTGCCGGCGCCGGATTCGGCCAGGAGGTAGCCGGCCAGCGCGAAGAGGGGCAGGGCCGGAAGGGTCGCGCCGCGGAGGAGGGCGTAGGCCTCGCTCGGGCCGAGTTCCAGGTAGGATCCGCCCGCGCCGAGGAGGAGCATCGCGAGGCCGCCGAGGACGCTGAAGATCGGCGCGCCGGCGACGGCTCCGAGGACGACGAGGAGGCAGAGGGGCAGCACGCCGGCGTGGAGGAGGGCCGCGGCCGCGGCGCCGAGGCTTTGGAGTCCGGCGGCGAGGCCGGCCGAGCCGGCCAGGGCGGGCGTGGCTGCGACGAGGTTGGCGATCGCGGGAGCGGCCAGGAAGCTGCCGGACGCGAGGCCGATAAGGGCGCCGAGGCGGCTCGCGAGTCCCTTTCGCTGCAGGGCCAGGATGGCCATCGCGAGGAAGCCCGCCGGCATCGCGGCGACGAGGAGGCGCGTCGGGATGAACCAGGTGCGCTGGCCGGCGTCGAAGCCCGTCATGAGGAGGGAAAGCGAGGCCCAGAAGAAAATCGCGGTCGAGCCGGCCTCGACGCCGCGGGCCAAACCCTTTCGCAGCGAGTCGAGGATCCGGAGGAGGAGGGGGCGCCGGGCGGCCGCCTCGGCGGCGGCCAACAGGCCTGATCCGTGGCCTTCCGCGCCCTCGGCGCCGGGGCCGAGGGAAAGATGGCGCTCCTCCCTCGTGGCGACGGCGGCGGAGAGGAAGGTGAGGGCGAGTAGGGCGTGTTCGAGGAGGGGGCCCGAGGAAGGGACGCCGCTCCAGAAGAGGCGGGCCATGACGAGGTCCACGAGGGGGAGGAGGGCGATGACGGCGAGGGAGGCCAAGGCGGCGCCGTCGAGGAGGCCGCGGCCGAAGGCGTCGAGGCGGGGCAGCCGTTCCCCGCGTTGCGTGGCGCTCATCGCCGGTCAGCGCTTCTGCCGCAGGGGGGCGATGGCGTCGTCGAGGGTCTTCAGGAACTCCTCGCTGAACATCGACGCGACGAGGCCGTTCCGGCGTTCGGTGTAGACGGCGCTCCAGCGGGCTTCGGCGTCGGCCGGGGAGGGGGAAAGGGAGAGGCCGTCCTTGAGAAGGCCGGCTATCGCCTCCTCCTCGAGCTTGGCGGAGTCGGCGGCCATGCGCCGGGCGGCTTCGCGGGTGGCCTCCTCCAGGCGGGGCCGGAACTCGGCCGGCACCTTGTCCCAGGCCTGCTTCGTGAAGACGACGGCGCCGATGAAGGGGGCGACGCGGAAGGGACTCATGTAGAGGACCTTGCCGCGATACTGGGACCAGAGGCTCGCGACGAGGACGGGGCTCAGGTAAAAGGCGTCGACGGCGTTGGAGCTCAGCTGGAGGGTTAGTTCGGGCATCGTGCCCTTGACGGTGCGCGTGCCGATGCTTTGGAAGAGGCGCTGGAATTTCTCGTCGTTGGGGCTCACCGACATCCGCATCCGTCCGAGGTCCTCGGGATAGGTCATGGGGGCCTTGGAGAAGAAGCGGACCCAGCCGCCACGGGCGATCGTCAGCATGACGTAGCGGTCGGAGAGCTTGGCGCGGATGAGGGGCTCAACCTTGGCCAGGGCGGCGTCGAATTCGGCGTCGTTCCGGAACAGGGAAGGCAGGGCAAGGGCCAGGGAGTCGGGATGGAGTTCGGCGATGCCCATCGTGGTGAGGAGGGCTCCGTCCACGCCGATGCGCATCTTCCTGATGATGTCGGATTCGTCGGCCGCCTTGAGGCTCTGGGGGAAGACCAGGCGGACCTTGCCGCCGGAGATCCGGTCGAAATCCGCCGCGAGGCGCTTCAGGCCGAGGTCCCAGGGGCTGTTGGCGGGCACATAGGCGGCGACCTTGAGCTCCAACTGGGCGAAGAGCGGCGCGGCCGCGAGGACAAGGGCCGCGGCGAGCGCGGCGATGCGCTTGGGATGTTGCTTCATGGTTGCTCGACTCCTTCGGGAAGCAGGAAGTAGCGGTTGGCTTGGGTGAGGAGGACCTCGGCCCGGCGACGGGCCAGCACGATGGGCAGGCGGGATTCGGGGCGGTCGTCGGGGTCGACGGCCAGGGCTTTCTTGAGGGCGGCCACGAAGCCGGGATAGTCGTCCTTGGTCACGGCGATCGAGGTGGCGTAGGTGACGTAGAGGGAGGCCGAGCCCCCCTTCGAATAGCCTTCGGCGAGGCGGAAGGCATCCTCCGCCTTGGCCATGCCGCCGCCCATGTAGTCGGGCAGGGAGGCGTAGACGCTGACGTACAACTCCTCGATCGAGCCGGCGTTCCAGCCCGGCTCGAGCTCGTTGGCCCGCGCGAGGAGCGCCATCGCGGGGGCGAGCCCCCTGGAGGCGGCGAAGGACATCGGATCGAGGGAGAAGGACCCGAGTAGGGAGGCGGCGCTCCAATAGAGGAGGCCGACGTCGGCCTTCTTGAAGCGGGCCAGGCCGGCCTTCGCGGCCTCCGCAAGGCGCTCGGCCGCGTCCGGCGCCGACGCGCCCGGCGCGGCGGCGGTTCCCGCGCCCGCGCTTTCGTAGCCGAGGGCCGCCAGGATGCCGGGGGACCGCGCCTCGAGCCTGGGTCCGAGGAGGCGGAAGGCGCGGCGATAGAGGGCGCCGGCGCGGGCCGCGGCCTCGGCCTTGGCCTCGTATTCCTCGTCGCGGAGAAGGTCGGCGGGACCGGAGACGAAGGCGCTCGCGTACATGACGTAGAGGGAGGCGGTGGTCAGCGTGGCGGAGGGGTCGCCGGGGGAGCCGCTCAAGAGGAGCTCGCTCGCCTTGATGAGGGTCGGGAAGGAGGCTTCGGCGATCGCCGGATCCTCCTCGCCGAGGAAGACGGCCTGGATGTTGCCGCCCGCCCGAAGTATGGCGCAGGAAGAGAGGGCGGCGGCGGCCGCGAGGAGGAGGGCCAAGCGGGAAAGCGGCGCGCGCTTGGCCCCGCCGGGCGCGCCTTTTTTCGTGGTTTTCACGGCTTCCACTATGGCTTCCCGACGGGATTCTGTCAAACGAAGTCGCGCCCCCGGGCGCGCCGGCGCTTGCTAAGGAACCGGGGCGGCGGTACATTGAAAGGATCATGTTCAAAGAGTATGCCACCCTCGTTCCCTACCTGCGAAAGTACCGTTGGAACTACGTCCTCGGGCTTGTCTGTCTCGTGACGGTCGACGGCGCCCAGCTCCTCATCCCCCAGCTCGTCAAGCGCGCGATAGACACCGTCTCGGCGGGCGCCTTCGAGCTTTCCTCCATAGCCGGGATAGGTCTCTCGATGGTCGGAATCGCGGCGGTCATCTCCGCGGGGCGCTTCCTCTGGCGCTACTTCATCCACGGCGCCTCGCGCCGCATCGAGACGGAGATGCGCGACCGCCTCTTTGGCCACCTCCTCGAGCTCTCGGGCGGCTTCTATCAGGAAAACAAGACGGGCGACCTCATGGCCCGCGCGACCAACGACATGGGCGCCATCCGCCAGGCCACGGGCATGGGCTTCGTCACCTTCGTGGACGGGGCCTTCATGTCGCTCGCGATCCTGGCGATCATGCTGGCGCAGAACCCGCGCACGGCCCTCCTCACGATCATCCCCCTCCCCGCGATCACCCTCCTCATCGTCTTTTTCGGCGGCCTCGTCGGCAAGGGCTTCAAGCGCGTCCAGGAGATCTACTCGCGCCTGTCGGACATCGCGCAGGAGACGATGGCGGGCATCCGCGTCGTCAAGGCCTTCGTGAAGGAGGAGCGCTTCGCCGGCGACTTTTCCGCCGCGAACGACGAGTACCGCGACGCGTCCATGGGCCTCGTCAAGATCTTCGGTTTCTTCTTCCCCCTCATCAGCTTCCTCTCCGGCCTCACGACGCTGATCCTCCTCGCGGTCGGCGGCGGCGCGGTCATCGAGAACCGGATGAGCGCGGGCGACATCGTCGCGATGCTCGCCTACCTCGAGATGCTCGTCTGGCCGATGATAGGCGCGGGCTTCACCGTCAACACCCTCCAGCGCGGCGCCGCCAGCCTGAAGCGCGTCAACGAGATCATGGACCAAAAGCCGTCGATCGTGTCGCTGCCCGGGGCCTCGCCCGACACGCCCCGCGGCGAGCTCGAGCTGCGCTCCCTCACCTTCGTCCACGCGGGCGCCGACAAGCCGGCCCTGGCCGATGTCTCAGCCAGGCTGCCCCGCGGGGCGACCCTCGGCATCCTCGGGCGCGTCGGCTCGGGCAAGTCCACCCTCCTGAAGCTCCTGCCGCGACTCGTCGATCCGCCCCCGGGCGCGATCTTCCTGGACGGCCGCGACATCCGGGACTACGAGCTTCCCGCCTTGAGGCGCGCCTTCGGCTTCGTGCCCCAGGACTCCTTCCTCTTTTCCGATTCGATAGCCGCCAACGTGCGCTACGGCGCCCCGGAACTTTCGCCGGAGCGCTTCGCCCGCGTGACGGAGATCTCCACGATCGCCCGCGACGTGGAGGGCTTCCCCGACGGCTGGAACACCGTGGTCGGGGAGAAGGGGCTCACCCTCTCCGGCGGCCAGAAGCAGCGCGTCGCAATCTCCCGGGCCCTGGCCGTGGATCCCGAGATCCTCGTCTTCGACGACGCCCTCTCCGCGGTGGACGCGGAGACCGAGGACAGGATCCTGGCCGCCCTCATCGAGGAGCGGCGGGGCCGCACCAACATCATCGTTTCGCACCGGGTTTCCACGCTCAGGCACGCCGACCTGATCCTCGTCCTCGAGGGCGGGCGGGTGCTCCAGCGCGGCGCTCACGAGGAGCTCCTCGCCGAGGAGACGGGATTCTACGCCGAGATAGCGCGCCTCCAGGAACTCGAGCGCGTCGCCGGGAAGGGAGAGTAGCGCCGTGGCCGACTTTTTCGATTCGGACGTCATCACCAAGGGCTACGACGCGCGCATTACGCGCCGCATCGTGGGCTACCTCAAGCCCTACCGCCTCCTGGCTGCGATCGCCCTCCTCGCCCTCGCGGTCGGCACCGCGGGCGAGCTCTATCTCCCCGTCCTCGTGCGCCGCACGGTGGACGACGCCCTCATGGTCTCCTGGTTCGCGGTCGACGAGGCCGCCGTCCGGAACGGCGCCGGCAAGGCCCTGCGCGCCGGACCCGCCGACCCCGTGCTCGCGGGCAAGGTCTACCTCAAGGCGGCGCGCCTGGGCGCCCTGGGCGCCGCCGAGCGGAAGGCCCTCGAGGCCTCCGGGGCCCTCGATCCCGAGCCGCGCTACCTCCTCGAATACGACCGGAACGACATCGCCCAGACGCGCGCCCTGGCGGCCGCCGGCTCCTCGCTGGTCGTGGACGGCAAGCTGGCCTCGATGACGACCCGGGATCTACGCCGGCTGGCGCCCGCGGACGCCAAGGCCCTGCGCCGCCGGGACTCGAGAACGGTTTCGGTCAACGTTCTCATCCTGTTCGCGGTCCTGGCCGCGGTCCTCGCGGCGACCTTTTTCCAGATCTTCCTGGCGAGCCTCATCGGCCAGCGCATCATGAAGGACCTCCGAATGGAGCTCTTCAGGCACGCCTCGACGCGCTCCCTCTCCTTCCTGTCGCGCCAACCCGTCGGCCGGCTCGTGACCCGGATGACGAGCGACGTGGAGACGATCAACCAGTTCTTCACCGACGTCGTCGCCGCCTTCCTCAAGGACGGCACGCTGATGGTCGGCGTCCTGGCGGTCCTCTTCGTCCTCGACGCCCGGCTCGCCCTCGTCGCGCTCGCCTCCCTGCCGCCGGTGGCGATCGCGACGGCGATCTCGCGCAGGAAGGCCCGCGACGCCTTCCGCCGCCAGCGCACCTGGCTCTCCAAGGTCAATTCCTACATCGCGGAGCGGCTTTCCGGCATCGCGGTCGTCAAGCTCTTCGCGCGCGAGGCCGCGAGCCGCGCCGACTTCGAGGAGCGCGACCGCGAACTCATGCGCGCCAA
>JAEUJG010000124.1 GCA_016794765.1 Spirochaetaceae bacterium
GTTCCCCCTGGAAGGCGCCGTATTTCTTCTGGTCGCGGCGGCCCTGGTCGGCGGGGTCGGCGTAGCGCGCGACGAGGCTTTCGCGCGGGTACTTCGTGAAGGCAGCCATCGTGTTCGCGGTGAGCCTGAGTCCCGGCGAGGAGGCCGAGATCAGGCGGAAGCCCTGGGCGTTGCCCTCGAAGCGTTCGAAGTCGAGGCGCGCAGCGGGGCCGAGGCCCTCGAGGAGGGCGGGATTCGCGGAGAAGAAGCTCGAGATCGCGTCCTCCCCCGAATGGCCGAAGGGAGGATTGCCGATGTCGTGCGCGAGGCAGGCGGCCTGCACGAGGTCGCCCAGCTCGTGGGTGGATTCGGGCACCCAGTCGGGATCGGCCGAGGCGAGGACCCGCTCCCCGACGATGCTTCCGAGGGAGCGGCCGACGCTCGCCGTCTCGATGCTGTGGGTCATCCGGTTGTGCACGAAGTAGTGCTCGGGCACGGGCAGGACCTGGGTCTTGTCGTTGAGCCGGCGGAAGGCCGAGGAAAAGATGACGCGGTCCTGGTCGCGCTCGAACTCGGTGCGTCCGCTCGTCGTTCGTCCCTCGGCGGAACGGGGGCCTAGAAGGGTTTGCCATTCCATGCGGTGAGTATACCGCCCCGGCGCGGCCGGAGCAAATCGGCGCTTAAACCGGACAACGTATGGTTATTCCGTCATTTGAGCCTTGACGTGGCGGCGGCACATGCTACAAGCCCGATTAGTTCGGCTTTTATCCATTTAAGGAGGCATTATGATCACGAAGCGTCGGGCCCTCGCGGCCGCGCTCGCGCTCCTCGTCGCGGCGACGGGAGCTTTCGCCCAGGCCAAGTACCACATCGGCATCGTCACCGGCACAACCTCGCAGTCCGAGGACGACCTCCGCGGCGCGGATGCCATGATCAAGGAATACGGAGACGTCAAGAACGGCGGCATGATCCAGCACCTGACCTACCCCGCCAACTTCATGGCCGAGCAGGAGACGACGATCTCCCAGATCGTAAGCCTCGCCAACGATCCCCTCATGAAGGCGATCATCATGAACCAGGCCGTGCCGGGCGCCACCGAAGGCTTCCGCCGCGTCCGCGAGGCGCGCCCCGACATCCTCCTCCTCGCCGGCGTTCCCCAGGAGGACCCGCTCGTCATCTCCTCCATCGCCGACCTTGTCATGCGCAACGACTTCGTCTCCGCCGGCTATCGCGTCATCTGGGCCGCCAAGCAGCTCGGCGCCAAGACCTTCGTCCACATCTCCTTCCCCCGCCACATGAGCGTCGAGACCCTGACCCGCCGCCGCATGATCATGGAGGAGGCCTGCAAGGACCTCGGCCTCAAGTTCGTCTTCGAGACCGCCCCCGATCCGACCAGCGAGGTCGGCGTCGTCGGCGCCCAGCAGTTCATGCTCGAGAACGTGCCCGTGTGGGTCAAGAAGTAGGGCAAGGACACGGCCTTCTACGCGACCAACGACGCGCACACCGAGCCCCTCATCAAGCAGATCGTCCAGTACGGCGGCATCTTCGTCGAGGCCTCCCTCCCCTCGCCCCTCCTCGGCTTCCCCGGCGCCCTCGGCATCGACCTCAAGGCCGAAAAGGGCAACTTCCCCGCCATCATGAAGAAGATTGAGGACACCCTCGTCGCCAAGGGCGCCAAGGGCCGCCTCGGCACCTGGTCCTACTCCTTCGGCTACTGCGCGACCGCGGGCCTCACCGAGCACGCGATCCGCGTCATCGAGGGCAAGTCCAAGATGACCAGCATGACCGACATCTTCTCCGCCTTCGGCAAGTACACCCCCGGCGCCAAGTGGGGCGGCTCCTGGTACGTCGACGCCTCCACCGGCGTCAAGGCCAAGAACTTCCTCCTCCTCCTCCAGGACACCTACATCTTCGGCAAGGGCTACATCAAGTCCGCCGCGATCGACGTGCCCGAGAAGTACCTCAAGATCACCTCCGGACTCACGAAGAAGTAATTCGCGCGGCCGGAACCGGGAAAGGCCGCCCTCGCGGGCGGCCTTTTCTCGTCATGCGGCCCGCCGCGGGGCGGGCCGGCTCGGAACGCACAACGGAAAGGAAACGATGGAACCCACGCAACCGATCCTGAGCCTTCGCGGCGTCGGGAAGGAATACAACGGAACGCGGGTGCTCGAGGGGATATCCTTCGACGTGAAGCCCGGCGAGATCGTCGGCCTCGTCGGGGAAAACGGCGCGGGCAAGACCACCCTGATGCGCATCCTCTTCGGCATGACCGTCATCGCCGACACCGGCGGCTACGAGGGCTCGGTCGTCTTCAACGGCGCCGAATGCAGGTTCAAGAGCCCCTTCGACGCCCTCGACGCGGGCATCGGCATGGTGCACCAGGAATTCTCCCTCCTGCCCGGCTTCACCACCACGGAGAACATCCTCTTGAACCGCGAGTCGCTCAGGACGAACGGCCTCGTCGACCTCTTCGGCGACCGCATGAGCGTGCTGGACCGCACCCTCATGGACCACCGCGCGAAGAAGGCGATCGAGAAGCTCGGCGTCGAGATCGACCCGAACACGCTCGTCAAGGAGATGCCCGTCGGCCACAAGCAGTTCACGGAGATCGCGCGCGAACTCGACCGCGAGAACGTGAAGCTCCTCGTCCTCGACGAGCCGACGGCCGTACTCACCGAGTCCGAGGCGGAGACCCTCCTCAAGGCGCTCAAGACCCTCGCCTCGGAGGGCATCGCCATCATCTTCATCTCGCACCGCCTGCGCGAGGTGATAGACATCTGCGACAAGGTCGTCGTCCTCCGCGACGGCCACCTCGTCAAGGAGACCCAGGCGGCCGGCCTCACGCTCCGCGAGGTCGCCTCGCTCATGGTCGGGCGCTCCATCGAGGGAGCGGCGGCGATCAGGCCGCCGGCCGAGCGACCGACGGGCTCCCCCGCCCTCGAGATCGAGGGGCTCTGGGTGGACATGCCCGGCGAGACCGTCCGCGACGTCTCCTTCTCCGTCGCCGAAGGCGAGATCTTCGGCATCGGCGGGCTCGCCGGCCAGGGCAAGCTCGGCATCCCGAACGGCCTCATGGGCCTCTACATGGCCGGCGGCGCCCTCAGGCTGCGCGGCAAGGATGTGCCGCTCAACGCGCCGCGGAAGGCGCTGGAGGCGGGCATGGCCTTCGTCTCCGAGGACCGCCGCGGCGTCGGCCTCCTCCTCGACGAGGGCATCGACTGGAACATCGCCTTCACCGCGATGCAGGTCCGCGGCGCGGCGATCAAGCCCCTCCTCGGCGGGCTCTTCAAGTGGCGCTCCGACGCCGCGATGAAGGCGCTCGCGGAGGAGTACATCGCGGCCCTCGACATCAAGTGCACGGGCACCCGGCAACGCGCCGGCAACCTTTCCGGCGGCAACCAGCAAAAGGTCTGCCTCGCGAAGGCCTTCGCCCTCAAGCCCTCCATCCTCTTCGTCTCCGAGCCGACCCGCGGCATCGACGTGGGCGCCAAGCGCCTCGTCCTCGACACGATCCGGAAGTACAACCGCGAGTACGGCACCACCGTCGTCATGGTCTCCAGCGAGCTCGAGGAGCTCCGCTCCATCTGCGACCGCATCGCCATCGTCGACGAGGGGAAGATCGCCGGCACCCTCCCGCCCGAAGCCCCCATCGAAGACTTCGGCCTCCTCATGGCCGGCTCCCCCGAACCGGAAGCCGCGGCCGCCGCGGAAAGGGCCTGACATGGACAAGATCAAGCGCTTCGTCGCGGACTTCGGCCTGCCGCGCATCATCATCGCCCTCTTCCTTCTCTCCCTCTTCATCCTCGCGCCCGTCGTCGGCGTCAGCCTCTCGAGCTCCCTGTCCAATACCATCGCCCGCTTCGGCATGAACGGCATCATGGTCCTGGCGATGGTGCCGATGATCCAGGCCGGCTGCGGCCTCAACTTCGGCCTGCCCCTCGGCGTCATCGCCGGACTCCTCGGCGCGACCATCTCCATCGAGCTCGGGCTCGTCGGCGCGGCCGGCTTCGGCGCCGCGATCGGCATCGCCCTGGCCTTCGGCGCCGTCTTCGGCTACGCCTACGGCAAGCTCCTCAACCGGGTCAAGGGCGACGAGATGATGATCGCGACCTACGTCGGCTTCTCCTCCATCACCCTCATGTCGATCGGCTGGATCGTCCTTCCCTACAAGAGCCCGACCATGGTCCGGGGCTTCGCGGGCGAGGGGCTCCGGACGACGATCTCCGTCGGCAGCTTCTGGGACAAGATCCTTTCGAATTTCCTCGCGGTCCGGATCGGCGAGGAGTTCGTCTTCCCGACGGGCATGATCCTCGTCTTCCTCGCGACGGCCGCCCTCGTCTGGTTCTTCCTCCATCTCCGGACCGGCACGGCGATGACGGCGGTCGGCTCGAACCCGATCTACGCGCGGGCTTCGGGAATCGACGTCAACCGGATGCGCACCACGAGCGTCGTCATCTCCACGATGCTCGGCGCCCTCGGCATCATCGTCTACCAACAGAGCTTCGGCTTCATCCAGCTCTACGAGGGGCCCTTCTCCATGACCTTCCCCGCCGTCGCGGCCATCCTCATCGGCGGGGCGAGCGTCAACAAGGCCACGATGGCGAACGTCTTCGTCGGCACCTTCCTCTTCCAGGGCATCCTCACCATGACGCCCTCGGTCATCAACTCGGTCATCAAGGCCGACATGTCCGAGGTCATCCGCGTCGTCATCTCGAACGGCATGATCCTCTACGCGCTCACGCGGAAGACGAAGGTGGCCAAATGAAACAG
>JAEUJG010000134.1 GCA_016794765.1 Spirochaetaceae bacterium
GCATTCCCCCACCGCGGCGGCCCGTCCGCCCGCCTCGGCCAAGGAGGCGGCCAGCCCCGCGAGCGACGCCGCGGGATCGGCCAGGGCCTCGCGGCCCGGCCAGACGCCGAGAGTGTAGCGGAGGAAGCTCCGCGCGCCGAGCAGGGCGAAGCGCGCGGCGAAGTCGCCGGGCTCGGTGCCGATGTCGACGAGAATCGGCGCGGCGGGCGGGGCCGCGGCGGAAGCGTCGACGGCGGACGAACCCGCCGAGAGGCTTGCCTCCGCGTAGGCCGCGAGGACGGTGTCCAGGGCCGGACGGCCGAGCTCCCCGGCGACGGAGGGCAGGTGGGCGTGGCTGTCGGCGTAGACCATCGCGCCTGAAGCTATTTCGCGGCCTCGAAGGCGAGCTCGCCCGCCTTCGCCTCGACGCGGATCGCGTCGCCCTCCTTGTAGCGCCCCGAGAGGATGCCCGCGGCGAGCGGATCCTGGACGAGGCCCTGGATCGCGCGCTTCAGGGGCCGGGCGCCGTAATGCGGATCGTAGCCCGCGTCGGCGACGAGGGCCTTGGCGGCGGGGCTCACCTCGACGCGGATCTTCCGCGCCGCGAGGCGCTCCGCGAGGCGCGCGAGCTGGATGTCGACTATCGCGAGGATGCGGTCCTTGCCCAGCCGCTCGAAGACGACGGTCTCGTCGATGCGGTTCAGGAACTCGGGCTTGAAGCTGCCCTTGAGGAGGGCCGCGATGCCCGCCTTCACTTCCTTCATGTCCTTGGCCTCGAGGATGAGGTCGGAGCCTATGTTGCTCGTCATGATGACGATGGCGTTCTTGAAGTCGACCGCCCTGCCCTGCCCGTCCGTGAGGCGTCCGTCGTCCAGGAGCTGGAGGAGGACGTTGAAGACGTCGGGGTGGGCCTTTTCGATCTCGTCGAAGAGCACGACGGAATAAGGCCGGCGCCTGACGGCCTCCGTGAGCTGGCCGCCTTCGTCGTAGCCGACGTAGCCGGGCGGCGCGCCTATGAGGCGGCTCACCGAATGCTTTTCCATGTACTCGCTCATGTCGATGCGGGTCAGGGATTTCTCGTCGTTGAAGAGGAACTCCGCCAAGGCCTTGGCGAGCTCGGTCTTGCCGACGCCCGTGGGCCCGACGAAGAGGAAGGATCCGAGGGGCCGGTTCGGGTCGGAAAGGCCCGCCCGGTTGCGGCGGATCGAGTCGGCGACGGCCTTGACCGCGGCGTCCTGGCCGACGACGCGTTTTTCGAGGAGGGCCTCCAGCTCGAGGTACTTTTGCGCCTCGCTCGAGAGCATCTTGGAGACGGGGATGCCGGTCCAGGTGGAGACGACGCGGGCGATGTCCTCCTCGGAGACCTCCTCGCGGAGGAGGCGCGATTCCTCGGGCTCCTCCTTCATCGCGGCGGTCACCTCGTCGAGCCGCTTTTGCGCCTCGAGGATCTTGCCGTACTTCACCTCGGCGGCCTTGGCGAGGTTGCCCTCGCGCTCCCAGCGCTCGCCCTCCACCTTGAGCTCCTCCAGCCGCTGCTTGAGGCTGCGGATGTTTTCGATCTTCGCCTTCTCGCCCTCCCAGCGCAGGCGCATCGCGTCCCGCGAGGAGGAAAGCTCGCCGATCTCCTTTTCGAGGCGCGTCAGGCGCTCGAGCGAGGCGGCGTCGGTTTCCTTCCGGAGGGCCTGGCGCTCGATCGTCAGCTGGAGAAGGCGGCGCTCCGTCGTGTCGAGGGCGGTGGGCTGGCTCTCGATCTCCATCTTGAGGCGGCTCGCGGCCTCGTCGACGAGGTCGATGGCCTTGTCGGGGAGGAAGCGGCTCGTGATGTAGCGGTCGGAGAGGGTCGCGGCGGCGATGAGGGCCTCGTCGCGGATGCGGACGCCGTGATGGACCTCGTAGCGCTCCTTGAGGCCGCGGAGGATGGCGATGGAGTCCTCCACCGAGGGCTCCGCGCAGAGCACGGGCTGGAAGCGCCGCTCCAGGGCCGCGTCCTTTTCGATGTGCTTGCGGTACTCGTCCAGGGTGGTCGCGCCGATGCAGCGGAGCTCCCCGCGGGCGAGGGCCGGCTTCAGGATGTTGGCGGCGTCCATCGCGCCCTCCGCGGCGCCGGCGCCGACCAGGGTGTGGAGCTCGTCGATGAAGAGGATGACGCGGCCGTCGGACTTCTGGATCTCCTCGATGACGGCCTTGAGGCGCTCCTCGAACTCGCCGCGGAACTTGGAGCCGGCGACGAGGGCGCCGAGGTCGAGGGCGAGGAGCTTGCGGCCCTTCAGGGAGTCGGGCACGTCGCCCGCGACGACGCGGCGGGCGAGGCCTTCGACGACGGCGGTCTTGCCGACGCCGGGCTCGCCGATGAGGACGGGATTGTTCTTGGTGCGGCGCGAGAGGACCTGCATGACGCGGCGGATCTCCTCGTCGCGGCCGATGACGGGATCGAGCTTCTCCGAGCGCGCGAGGGCGGTGAGGTCGCGGCAGTAGCGCTCGAGGACGCGGTATTTCTCCTCGGCCTCCTGGTCGGTGACCCGTCGGTTGCCGCGCACGCCCTTCAGGGCCTCGAGGAGGGCCGCCTTCGTGAGGCCGCGTTGCCTGAGGGAATCCCCCGTCGGCCCCTCCGCCGCGGACATGGCGAGGAGGATGTGCTCCGCGGCGACGTACTCGTCCTTGAGGGCGGCCGACTCGGCCTCCGCCTTGGCGAGGACCTTGGAGGCCGCGGGGGAAAGATACACCTGCGCCGCCTCGCCGAAGACCTTGGGCTTCCCGGCGAGCGCCGCCTCGAGCTCGGCCTCGAGGGCGCCGCGGTCGGCGCCGACGCGGTCGACAAGGGCGGGGACGACGCCTTCCTCCTGGCGGAGGAGGGCGAGGAGGAGATGCTCGAGCTCGACCTGGGAATGATCGCGCTTCCGGGCCTCGCCCGAAGCGTCCTGCACGGCCTCCTGGGCCTTCAGCGTGTACTTGTCGTAGTCCATGGCGTCCTTTCGGTTGCTGGAAAGGTACTATCGAGGCGTGGCCCGCGGCAAGGCCGCTCGGGCGGCGCGCGCCGCGCGCATAAAGGCCTTGCGCGCGCGGCGGCCCAAAGCCTACACTCGCCGGCATGGAACAGAAGATCGTCGTACTGCATGGATTCGATCCCGAAGAGGCGCGCGCCGTGATGCGCGCCGTGAAGGCCGCCCTGCCGTCGGCCGCCGACGCCGCCTTCGCGATGAGCACCCCCACGAACCTTGAATGGAAGCTCGCCGACCTCCTGGAACACGTGGGCGAGGAGCACCGGCAATTCAGGGAGTCACGGACGAAAAAAGCCTAGGACGCACCGTCGGACGCGGGAAAAAGGCCGCGTGGTTGTCGCCGGCCGGGGCAACCGCGCCCGACGGCAAAAGAAAGCCCCCCGGGGTCGGGGGGCCGCGTTCAGGGTCGGCTCGGAGGAGAAGAGGAAGCGTGGCCGGACGCGCGCGGGCCGCTCAGTCGACCTCGAGGTCGGGAACCTTCCTTTTCATGGCGGCGATGAACTCGTCGCCCGTCACGCCCTCGCGGAGGGCCACGAAGACGACGTTATCGCGACCGGCGATGGTGCCGAGGACCTCCTCGAGGCCCATGTTGTCAATGGCGAGGGAGACGGAATCGGAGTGCCCCGAGAAGGTTCGGACGACGGCCGTCGTCTGGTTGAAATCGATGGAAACGTAGCCGCGCAGGAAATCCTGGATGTAATGGCGCTCGGACTCGCGTCGTTCCTCGTCGGAGGGGACGGTATAGTAATAGCCGGCGTGGCCGTCCGAGACCTTGCCGACCTTGAGGAACTTGAGGTCGCGCGAAAGGGTCGCTTGCGTGACGTTGAAGCCGGCCTCGCTGAGGAGTTGGAGGAGTTTTTCCTGGGAATCGATCCGATTGGTCTTGATGATGGCGCGGACGGCCTTGAGACGCTCGAGGCGTTCCTTCATGCGGGGCTCCAGAAATGAATGAACATACAGGATGTCCGACAATAATTACATATTTTATCGCAATGCACAAGGGCGGGAAAAGACCCGGTATCTCCGGCTCGATTCGAAGCGGAAAAAGACCGATACTGAAAGGGGAATCCGCACCGAAAGCCTGGATCCGCCCCGCGGGCGCCCTGTCCGCCCCGGAGCGACTCGATTCCCGAGGTAGCGAATGAACGAAGCCGACAAGCCCGCCGCCGAGCCCGACGCGGCCGCCAGTCCTTCTCCAGCCTCCACGACGCCGGAGGCGCCCGCCGCCGGGACGACGTCCCCGGCCGAGGCGGCGGCCCCCGCCATCGAGCTCGAGGGCGGCTTTTCCTATCGCGGCCAAGGCGGGGTGAACGACGGCTTCGCCGAGATCTCCATAGCCGAGGACGGCATGTCGGCGCTCGCCCTCCTCTACCCCCCCGTGGGCGAGGGCAAGCCCCTCGAGCCGGACAGCATCCGCGAACTCCTCGCGGGCCTCGGCGTGACGAGCGGCATACTCTGGGACGAGATAGCCGACGCGGTCCTTCGCTGCAACCTGGACCGCAAGCCGATGCGCGATTTCGTCGTGGCGCGCGGCTCGCGGCCGGAGGACGAGGTTCCCGAGCACGCGGCGCTGGAGCCGCGCTTCCGCAAGAACGGCCCCGTCGTGCCGGACGGCGCTCTCCGCGTCGACTACCGCGAACTCAGCTCCCTGGCCGTCGTCAAGAAAGGCGAGATCCTGGCGCGGACGCAACCGCGGATCGTCGGCAAGGCGGGCGTGGACGTGCGGGGCCGCGAGACGGGCTTCGCCCGCCGCAGCGTGGAAAACGTGCTGCCCGGCAAGAACTGCGCCCGCGTCGAGGGCGGGATCGAGGCCTCCGTCGACGGGCTCCTCGCGATCAACGGCGACCGGCTCGACGTCGAAGAGATCCTCATCGTGAAGGGCGACGTGGACTACCACACGGGCCACATCGTCTTTCCCGGCGACGTCGTCATCGAGGGACGGGTCGGTGACGGCTTCAAGGTCTGGTCGGGCGGCAGCGTCGTCTGCAAGGACACCCTGGACGCCTTCGACGTCAACGCGAAAAAGGACCTGCTCTGCGCCCAGGGCATCATCGGCCGGCGCGGCGGACAGGTGCGGGTCGGCGGCGAGCTCAAGTCGAAATTCGTCCAGAATTGCAAGGTCGCCGTCCGGGGGAACGCCCATGTCGCCTCGGCCGTCGTGGGCTGCCGCTTCTACACGCTCGGAAAGCTCGATCTCGGCGACAAGGGCGTCCTCATGGGCGGAGAGCTCTACACGGTCCACGGCCTCCGCTGCGGCCGCCTCGGCAACGAGGCGCACCAGCGCACCATGGTCCACGCGGGCACCGATTTCACCGTGCAGCAGCAGCTCGACCAGGCTAACGAACGCCTGCGCGTCCTCGCCTTCAAGGCGAAAAAGGCGAAGGAAGCCTCGGCCGCGACGCCGGGCAAGGGCATCGAGCGGCTCAAGGAGGCGCTCGACCGTTCGATCGTGGAGCTTTCAGGCATCATCGGCCGACTCCTCTTGGCCCTGGACGCCGACGAAAACGCACAGGTCGAGGTGACCGGCGACGTCTATCCCGGCTCCGTCGTGGAGATCTGCCGCGTCAGCGTCGTCGTGGAGGAGCCGCTCAAGGCCTGCCGCTTCCGCCTCGACAAGACCGCCGGGCGGGTGATCGTGGAGCGCCTCTCGAAATAGCCGCCCGGGAAATCCGTCCCGGGAGCGGAAAGACGTTCCCAAATCGCCCCGGCTCGATTACACTGGAGCCGGAACAGCCATGCACGACACACAAGCCGACATGCACCGGATCCTCCTCGTCGAAGACAACGACGACCACGCCGAACTCGTCTCCCGCTGCCTCGAAGACCGGGGCAAGCGGCTCAGGATCAAGCGCCTCGGCGACGGCGAAGCGGCCTTGGCCTGGCTCGAAGCCGGCGCCGCCCGTCCCGCCGACGACGCGGACTGGCCGCCCGAACTCATCCTCCTCGACCTCCGCCTTCCCAAGATCGACGGCATGGAAGTCCTGGACCGGATCAAGGCGAGCGAGGCGTTGCGGAACATTCCCGTCGTCATCCTCAGTTCCTCGGCGGCCGCCGGCGACCTCGAGGGCGCCTACAGCCGGCACGCGAATTCCTACGTGGTCAAGCCGCTCGACGCCGCGAGCCTCGCGGCGATCCTGGACAAGCTCGGCTGCTATTGGTTCGACGTGAACCGCCGCCCGGCGCTCGGCTAGACGCGCGTGGCCACGCGAATCCTTCTCGTCGAGGACGACGAGGCCCACGCCGAGCTCATGGCGCGCTCCTTTTCCCGCGCGGCGGGCGCCGCGGGAGACTGGAGCCTCCATCGCGCCAACAGCCTCGCGGAGGCCCGCGGCCGCCTCGAGACCGAAACCTTCGACCTCCTCATCGTCGATTTCAGGCTGCCGGACGGCGAGGGCCTCGAGCTCATCGGCGAGCCCGAGTCGGACCCCGCGCGGCCCTGCCTCGTGCTCACGAGCCACGGCTCCGAATCCATCGCCGCCGAGTCGATCAAGCGCGGCGCCCTCGACTATGTCGTCAAGAGCCCGGAAAGCTTCGCCTCCATGCCCCTGCAGGCGGCCAAGGCCCTCCGCTCCTGGGCCCTGGTCCGGGAGAAGCGCGAAGCGGAGTCGCGGCTCCGGCGGAGCCTCGCGGAAAAGGAAGTCCTCCTCAAGGAAGTCCACCACCGCGTCAAGAACAACTTCCAGATCGTGTCGAGCCTCCTTTCCCTCCAGGCCGGGAGCGTCCGCGACGAATCGGCGCGCGAAGCCCTGATGGAAAGCGAAAACCGGATCCGGAGCATGGCCCTCATCCACGAGAAGCTCTACGAGAGCGCCGACTACAGCCGCATCGACTTCTCGGACTACCTCCGCGTGATGGCGGAGCGGCTCGACGCCGCCTATCGCGGCCGGGAACGCGGGATCGTCGTCAGGATCGACGCCGAGCCGATCGAGATTCCCCTCGACAAGGCCGTGCCCCTCGGCCTCGTCCTCAACGAACTCATGACCAACGCCTTCATCCACGCCTTTCCCGAAGGGCGCCGCGGCGGGATCGAGATACGCTTCAGGGATTCCGGCCGCGGCCCCAGGCTCACGGTCGCCGACGACGGCCGGGGCCTTTCGGGGAACTTCGACCTCGAAAAGCCCACGAGCCTCGGCTGCGAGCTCGTCCGCTTCCTTTCGATGCAGGCGGGCGGAACCGCCGAGGTCGCGACGGGCAAAGGCGGCACCAGCGTCTCCGTGCAGCTCGGCCCGATCGACGGCGGGGTCGCCGGATGAGTCGGCGCCGCGGCGCGTTGGGCGCAAGCGGTTCGGCCCGGCGCCTTCGCGGCGCGTCGCGCGGCGGGGGCTCGGGCGCCTCGTCCCAAAGGCGCCGCCGGGTCCCGGCGGCGCCCGTCTTGGCCCTCGCCCTGACCCTCGCCGCCCTGTCCGCGATGGCTTCCTGCGCCGGAAACCCCGCGGCGCGGGGCGGTCCGGCCGCCGGCACCGCGGAGCGGAAGGGGGCG
>JAEUJG010000216.1 GCA_016794765.1 Spirochaetaceae bacterium
TCGGCGTCAGCGATCCGGCGCCCTTGTTCACCGTCAGGTTGTTGAAGGTGTAGGCGCCAGTCACCTGCGCCCCGCCGCCGCTGAAGACCGCCGTGCCGCCGTTGGCGACGAAGGTCGTCACCGAGAGGTCCCCGGCGAAGTCGCTCGTTCCCGAAGAAGCGGTCAGGGTGCCCGCGCCCGACACCGTTCCGGTGAAGGTCAGGGTGCCCGATCCGCCTGAAAGGCTCCCCGTGACCGTCGTCGCGCCGGTCACCGTGAGGATCGTGTTGTTCGCGGCGAGGTTGAGAGCGCCTGCCGTCACCTGGAGGGCGCCGCCCACCGGCACCGTGCCTCCGGCCGTCGTCAGCGTCCCGCCGCCCTTGTTCACCGTGAGGTTGTTGAAGGCATAGACACCGGTGGCCTGCGCCCCGCCACCGTTGAATACCGCCGTGCCGCCGTTCGCCGCGAAGGTCGCCACCGAGAGGTCTCCGGCGAAGTTGCTCGTGCCCGACGAGGCGGTGAGCGTGCCCGCTCCCGAAACGCTTCCGGTGAAGGTGAGCGTGCCGGAACCGGCGGTTATGCTCCCCGTGACAGTCGTCGAGCCGGTGACCGAGAGGGTGTGCGTCGTCGTGCCGAGGTCCCCGGCGGATACCGTCAGCGCGCCCCCCACCGTCGTGTTCGCCGCGAGGCTGCCGCCGTTCGCGAGGCTCAGGTTGAAGAAGTTGTTGCCGGCCTTCTGCGTGATCGTCGGCGTCGCTCCCGTGAGCTGGATCGTCCCCGAAGCCGGCGTGAAACTGACTCCGCTATCGTCCCAATTGCCCGCGACCTGGTGCGTGAAGTTCCCCGGAGCCCAGGTTCCCGCGCCCAGGGTCAGCGCGGTCGTGACGGTCCAGGCTCCCGAGGAGGTCAGGGTTCCGCCGCCCTTGTTCACCGTTAGGCTCGCGAAGGTGTAGGCGTTCGCCGCCTGCGCCCCGCCCCCGTTGAAGACCGCCGTGCCGCCGTTGGCCGCGAAGGTCGTCACCGTAAGGTCGCCCGCGAAATTGCTGGTTCCCGACGAAGCCGTGAGCGCGCCCACGCCCGAGACGCTCCCCGTGAAGGTCAGCGTGCCCGCGCCGGCGGTGAGGGTACCGTCTATCGTCGTGGTTCCCGTCACCGAGAGGTTCGTGCCGTTCGCCGCGAGATCGAGCGTCCCCGCCGTCAGCTGGAGGGCGCCGCCCACCGTCACCGCGCCTCCGGCCGTCGTCAGCGCGCCGCCGCCCTTGTTCACCGTAAGGTTGTTGAAGGTCAAAGCGCTCATTGCCTGGGCGCCGCCTCCGTTGCATATCACCGTACTCGACCCCGGGGTGAAGGCTCCGAGCGTAAAGTCCCCGCCAACCGTCGCCGTTCCCGCCCCCGTGAAGGTCATGGTCGCCGCGGAAATCGAGCCCGTCACCGCAATCGAACCCGTCGAGGCGGTCAGGATGCCGCTTGCCCCCGAGACGCTCGTGGCGCTCAGCGCGTTTGCTCCGACAGCGATCGTACCCGCGCCAAGGAACGTGATGGTATCGAGGGAAAAGGTGGCCAGGTCGAAGGTGACGGTATCGGTTCCGTCGATGATCACGATGTCGCCGGCGACCGGAGGTGTCCCGCCAATCCAAGTAGTACCGGCGCTCCATAAGCCGCCACCCGTATTGTTGGAAGTTATAGTCGCCCCCCACGCCCCCACGGCGCAAACCAGAACGACGGCGGCTAAAAGGATCCTTTTCATGCGGCGCTCCCCACTCTATGGCTATGGGCTTATATACACATCGCGAGGGGAAACGGAGTACTCCCCCTCTTCGAGAATATCGGCGCGTACAAGCCGCGGCTTGAAGCAGGGGAGGCTCCGGCGGGCATATACCGCGCAAGGAGGTCCCCATGCCGGCTTTTCGCAAACAATCCTCAAGTCCAGGCGCGCTGCCCGGCGCGATGACGGTGCCGAGGGCACGGCCGCCGCTCCGGGGGCGGGGCGGCGCCGGCGCAAAGCTCGCTTTCGGCCGGCGCGGGCTCTCCGAAGCGGCGCGGGCCGCGCGCGGGGTGGCGGTCTCGGTCTCGAGCTAGGACCGGGCGGCACGCGGCCCGAATTCGCGGCCTAGTTCGCGGATCGAACTTGGGCCGCGAACCATGAACTAGAGTATACACCGCTCCATCTCGCGCGGCTAATTTTGGCCGTGGGAAGGTGTGGCAATCGCCTAATGAGCGGGGATTCACCATTCTCCATTTTGATAATTGACACAAACCGGCCTAGTGTCTACATTGAACAAAGGCCCCCGGCAATGTCGTGGATACCTGCCGCAACCGGCACCCGACGCCCCGTGTCATAAGGCTCAAGGAGTATCCTTCCGTGTATGACCCCATAGAATTCACGATTCCCGAGATAATAGAGAAAAGCTCCGCGCGCTATGCGGAGCGTCCCGCCCTGGCGATGATCGGCGAGCCGCCGCTTCATTTCTCCGACATTGAGCCCCGCAGCCGGCGCATCGCCGCCTTCCTCGGCTATCTCGGCATCCATAAGGGCGACAAGGTCGCGCTGCTATCCGAGAACCGTCCCGAATGGGGCCTCACCTATTTCGGCATCTCGCGCTCCGGCGCGGTCGCCGTGCCCATCCTGACGGACTTCATGCCCGAGCAGATCGGCAACATCCTCGAGCATTCCGAGGCCAAGGCCGTCTTCGTCTCCAAGCGCTTCCTGCCCAAGGTCGAAAAGGAAGGCGAGCGCCGGCTGGTCCTTTCGGTCGAGGACCTGGCGGTCCTCGCCGGGCCGAAGGGCGCCAAGGGGCCCTCCCCCGCCGAGATCGACGCCGCGGCCGCGGCCTTCTCGCCGCCCCGCATCGTGGGCGACGACCTTGCCTCGATCGTCTACACCTCAGGCACGACGGGTCTCTCCAAGGGGGTCATGCTGACCCACAAGAACCTCGTCTGGGATGCCAAGGGCTGTTGCTCGATCATCGTGCTCAACCGGCGCGACCGGCTCCTCTCCATCCTGCCCCTCGCCCACACCTACGAATTCACGCTCGGGCTCATCCTCCCCCTCCTTCAGGGTTCGGCGGTCTACTATCTCGACCGGCCGCCCTCGGCGACGGCCCTCCTGCCCGCCCTCAAGTCGATCCGGCCGACGATCATGCTCACGGTCCCCCTCGTCATCGACAAGATCTACCGCACGAGCGTCCTGCCGGCGCTGGAGAAGATCAGCCTCTACAAGAGTCCCCTCTTCCGCCCACTCTTGGAGCGGATCGCGGGCAAGAAGCTCTACAAGACCTTCGGCGGGAAGCTCCGCTTCTTCGGCGTCGGCGGCGCGCCGCTCGCGGCGGACGTCGAGGCCTTCCTCATCGCGGGACGCTTCCCCTACGCGATCGGCTACGGCCTCACGGAGACCGCGCCGATGGCGGCCGGCTTCCATCCCTTCAAGGGCGCGCCGCGCTCGACGGGCCCAGCGATGCGCGGCGTCGAGGTCCGGGTCGCCGACCCGCGCCCCGACACGCGCGAGGGCGAGATCCAGATCCGCGGTCCCAACGTCACCCAGGGCTATTACCTCGACCCGGCGCGCACGGCGGAAGCCTTCACGCCAGACGGCTTCTTCAAGACCGGCGACCTCGGCTATTTCGACGAGAAGGGTCGGCTGTACATCCGCGGCCGCTCCAAGACGATGATCCTCGGCGCCTCCGGGGAGAACATCTATCCCGAAGAGGTCGAGGCGGTGCTCAACCGCTCGCCCTACGTCCAGGAATCCCTCGTCTACGGCGATGAATCCGGCATCACCGCCCTCATCCAGCTGAAGCCCGAGGTCCTCCAGGAACTCGCGGCCCGCGTCAAGGACGGGGTCGAGGGCGCGGAGCTCGCGGCAAGCCACCTCGGCCACGCCGCCGGCGAGGCCTTCCAAAGCGCGGAGCACGCCGCGGCCCATCTCCTCGAGCGCATCAAGAAGGAGGCGAACGCCAAGCTCGCCTCCTTCTCCCGCATCGGCACCGTGGAGCACCACGCCGAGCCCTTCGAGAAGACGCCGACCCAGAAGATCAAGCGCTTCCTCTACCCGAGGAAGAAGGACAACTAGCCCGCCCGCCGGCTTGCCCGACCGAACCCCGAAGCGATACCATCGCCTCGGGGTTTTTTTGGCTCCGCAAAGGTTCGGGCGCAACCGGCCGGCCCGGTTCCGCGTCTATCCGTCTCGAGGTTCAGCATGAGCACACACCGCTACGATTACGATCAGGACACGCTCGCTTCCATTCCGTGCCGCGGCGCCGAGGACTTCGGCGACCTGCCCGCCCTGGCCATGGTCGGCGGGGAGGCCCTCTCCTACCGCGACCTGGAGCGGCTCACGCGCCGCCTCGCCGCGCGGCTCGTCGGACTCGGCGTCCGCAAGGGAGACCGGGTCGCCCTCCTCTCGGAGAACCGTCCCGAATGGGGCCTCGCCTCGCTCGGCATCGCCCGCTCGGGCGCCGTCGCCGTGCCCATCCTCGCGGACTTCCCCGCGGAGCAGGTCGCCAACATCCTCGAGCACTCGGGCGCGATTGTCTTCATCGTCTCGGCCCGCCAGCGGAAGAAGCTCGAAGGCAGGCCCCTCCCCGACGTCATCCCCATCGAGGAGCTTTCGGCGCCGGTAGCCGACGCGGAGCTCGAGGCGGCGGCCGCCGCCTTCGCCGCCCCCGCCGTCGCGGCCGCGGACCTGGCGGCGATCGTCTACACCTCGGGCACGACGGGCCTCTCCAAGGGCGTCATGCTCACGCACCGCAACTACCTCGCGGACGCCCTCGGCTGCGAAAGCATCATCGTCCTCGACACGAACGACACGCTCCTCTCGATCCTGCCCCTCGCCCACGCCTACGAGTACACGATCGGCTTCGTCATCCCGATGATGTCGGGCGCCCAGGTCCGCTATCTCGACCGGCCGCCCTCGGCCTCGGTCCTCCTGCCGGCCCTCGCCTCCGTGAAGCCCACGATCGTCCTCTCCGTCCCCCTCGTCATCGAGAAGGTCTACCGCGCGGGCGTGAAGCCCGGACTCGAGAAGATTTCCCTCTACAGGTTCCGCCCCTTCCGGCCCCTCATCGAGCGGCTCGCCGGCCGGAAACTAATGCGCTCCTTCGGCGGGCGCATCCGCTTCTTCGGCGTCGGCGGGGCCCCCCTGGAGCCCGAGACGGAGGCCTTCCTCCTCCGCGCCCGCTTCCCCTACGCTATCGGCTACGGCCTCACGGAGACGGCGCCCATCATCGCCGCCGCCGCCGTCGGGCGGACGCAGTCCCGGATGGCGGGACCGCCCCTTCGCGGCGCCGAGCTCCGGATCGCCGACCCCAAGCCCGCGGCCGACGATCCCTCCCTCCTCGTCGGCGAGATCCAGGCCCGCGGCCCGATGGTCGGCCCGGGCTACTACAAGGATCCCGTCCGCACCGCGGAAACCTTCACCGCGGACGGCTGGTTCCGCACGGGCGACCTCGGCTACGCCGACGAGAAGGGCCGCTACTTCGTGCGCGGCCGCCTCAAGACGATGATCCTCGGCGCCTCCGGGGAGAACATCTATCCCGAGGAGGTGGAGGCCCTGCTCAACGCCTCGCCCTTCGTCGCGGAATCCCTCGTCTACGGCGACGAGGAAGGCATCACGGCCCTGGTCCAGCTCAAGCCGGAGATCATCGAGGAGTTGGCGGCCTGCGTGAAGGACGGGATCGAGGGCGCCGAGCGGGCGGCCCTCCGCTTCGGCCACGCGGCGGGAGCCGCGGTGCGCCACGCCGTCGAGTCGGCCGGCCAGGCCGCGGGCGCCGCGGGACGGACCGCGGGCTCGGCCTATCACGGCGCCGAGCGGGCCGTCGCCCAGCTCCTCGAGCGCATCAAGAAGGAGACCAACGCCAAGCTCGCCTCCTTCTCGCGCATCGCGAAGGTCGAGCCCCAGCTCGAACCCTTCGAGAAGACGCCGACCCAGAAGATCAAGCGCTTCCTGTATCCGCAGAAGAAGGCCGAATAAGAATAACGCCCGCTCCACGCGGGCGTTATTCATTTCCCGGCTCGGAGCCTAGCGCTCCGCCTTGGCGGCGCGCAGTTCCTCCGCCAGGGCCGGCACGAGCTTGTTGACGTCGGTGACGATGCCGAGGTCGGCGTACTCGAAAATCGGCGCCCCCGCGTTCTTGTTGACGGCGACGATGAACTCCGAGTCCTCCATGCCCGCGATGTGCTGGATCATGCCGGAGATGCCGCAGGCGATGTAGAGGTCGGGCCGTACGGTCTTGCCCGTCTGGCCGACCTGCCGATCCGCGCCGGCCCAGCCCGCGTCCACGACGGCGCGCGAGGCGGAGACGAGGCCGCCGAGCTCGTCCGCCAGGACGTGCAGCCGGTTGAAGTTCTCGGCGTTGCCGAGGCCGCGGCCGCCGGAGACGAGGACGGTCGCCTCCTCGATGTTCTTCTTGGCGGCCTTCTCGACCACGACCTCGAGGATCTCCACGTTCTTGTCTTCGGGCAGGATCTCCACCGGAAGACGGACGATTTCTCCCGTGCGGGAGGGGTCGCGCTCGAGCTTCCGCATCACGCCGGGCCGGACGGTGGACATCTGCGGCCGGTGCTCCGGGCAGATGATCGTCGCCATGATGTTGCCGCCGAAGGCCGGCCTCGTCATCATGAGGTTCCGCGTCCCGTCCTCCACCTCGAGGGAGGTGCAGTCGGCGGTGAGGCCCGTCTTCACGCGCGCGGAGACGCGAGGCGCGAGGTCGCGGCCGATGGTCGTGGCGCCCACGAAGCCGATGCCGGGCTTGAAGGCCTCGATGGCCGCGACCAGGGCCTTGGTGTAGGGCTCGGTCATGTAGACGGCGAGCTCGGGATGGTCGACGAGGACGACCTTGTCCGCGCCGTGGTACACGAGCTCGGCCGCCTGCGCGTCCGTGAGGCCCGCGCCCACGAGGACCGCGACGAGCGGCTCTTCCAGGCTGTCGGCGATGCCGCGGCCCATGCCGAGGAGCTCGTAGGCTATCTTCTGGACCTGGCCCCGCCGCTGTTCGGCGAAGACCATGACGCCCTTGTATCCGGAAATGTCCATGCTGTCTCTCCTTGGGAATCGGCGTCCGGCGCGTCGTCCGCGCGGGGCGCCCTTCGGGCCCTAGATGATGAACCTCTCCTTGAGGTTCTCCACGATGATCCGGGCGCCCTCCTTGGGGTCGACCTCGTAGACCTTGCCCGCGGACTTCGTGCCCTTCGTGTAGGACTTCTTCACGCGGGTCGGCGAGCCCTTGAGGCCGATGTTCGCCGGGTCCACGTCGAGGTCCTCGAGCTTCCAGATCTTGATCTCGGCCTTGTAGGCGTCGAAGACGCCCGCGACCGACATGTAGCGCGGCGTGTTCATGTCCTTGAGCGCGGTGACGAGGCAGGGCAGCTTGGCCCTGACGCGCTGGTAGCCGTCCTCGAAGACGCGCTTCACGACGACGGCCTTGCCGTCGGCCTCGAGGCTCAGCTCGCTCGCGTAGCTCACCTGCGGCACGCCGAGGTGCTCCGCGACCTGCGGCCCGACCTGGGCCGTGTCGCCGTCGATGGCCTGGCGACCGCAAATGACGAGGTCCCACTCGAGCTTGCGCAGGGCAGCGGCGAGGGTGCTCGAGGTGGCCCAGGTGTCCGCGCCGCCGAAGCGCGCGTCCGAGAGGAGGATGGCCTCGTCGGCACCCATCGCCAGGGCCTCGCGGAGCGCGAGGTCGGCCTGGGGCGGGCCCATGGAGAGGACGGTCACGCGCGCGCCGACCTTCTCCTTGAGGACGAGGGCCGCCTCGAGGCCGCCCTTGTCGTCGGGATTGATGATGCTCGGGATGCCCTCGCGGACGAGGGTCCCGGTGACGGGATCGATCCTGACCTCCGTCGTGTCGGGGACCTGCTTTACGCAGACGACTATGTTCATGGCGTTGTTCCTTCCTGCCCTTTCCGTCACTTGAGCATGGCTGCCGAGATGACCATGCGCTGCACCTCGGAGGTGCCTTCGTAGATCTCGGTGATCTTGGCGTCGCGCATCATGCGCTCCACCGGGTACTCCCGCGTGTAGCCGTAGCCGCCGTGGAGCTGGACGGCCTTGGTCGTCACCTCCATCGCGGTCTCGGAGGCGAAGAGCTTGGCGGTCGCGGCCTCCACCGAGTAGGGCAGCTTGCGGTCCTTGAGGAAGGCGGCCCGGTAGACGAGGAGCCGCGCGGCGTCGGTCTTGGCCTGCATGTCGGCGAGCTGGAACTGCGTGTTCTGGAACTGGGCGATCGCCTTGCCGAACTGCTTGCGTTCCTTCACGTAGGAGACGGTTTCGTCTATCGCGCCCTGCGCCAGCCCGAGGGCCTGGGCGGCGATGCCGATGCGGCCGCCGTCCAGCGTCTTCATCGCCAGGCCGAAGCCGCCGCCCTCCTTGCCGAGGAGGTTCTCCTTGGGCAGCCTCACGTTCTCGAAGATGAGTTCGCAGGTGGAGGAGCCGCGGATGCCCATCTTCTCCTCCTTCTTGCCGATCGTGAAGCCGGGCATGCCCTTCTCCACGATGAAGGCGGAGATGCCCCGCGTCCCCTTGGACTTGTCGGTCATCGCGAGGACGATGTAGGTCTCCGCGGGGCCGGCGTTGGTGATGAAGAGCTTGGAGCCGTTGAGGAGCCAGTGGTCCTCCCTGGCCTCCGCGGTCGTCTGCTGCCCCGCCGCGTCCGTGCCGGCGTTCGGCTCCGTGAGGCCGAAGGCGCCGAGCTTCTCGCCCCTGGCGAGAGGGGGGAGGTACTTCCGCTTCTGCTCCTCGCTGCCGTACTCGTAGATCGGCGCGGCGCAGAGGGAGGTGTGGGCGGAAAGGATGACGCCGGTCGTCCCGCAGACCTTGGAGAGGGCCTCCACGGCCTGGATGTAGGCCAGGTTGTCCCCGCCCGCGCCGCCGTACTCCTTGGGGAAGGGGATGCCCATCATCCCGTAGCGGGCCATCTTGCGCACCGTCTCCTCCGGGAAGAGTTCCTTCTCGTCGGTTTCCTTGGCGAGCGGCTTGACCTCCGCCTCGGCGAAGGCGCGGTACATTTCCGCGAGGAGGGCGTGCTCCTTGTCGGTACTGAAGTCCATAACTATCCTCGTATCGGGCTATTTTGCTCCTGAGAGACGATTCGCCTCTCAAGCATGCCTCTACCCAAGGAGGGGAGCGAAGAGCTCCCTCCCCCACAAGGTTCGAGGCAGTGCGGGACGCCGGCCCGGCGGGCAGGCGCCCCGGCGCGCCCTACTTCTTGCGCTGCTTGTCCTTGGGAACGACGCAGGTGCCGACGGCCCTGCAGACCACCACCGGCTCCGCCAGGAAATCCGCGGCGGAGTCGTTCAGGTCGGCGCGGGGGGCGATGACCTTCCGCGCCTCGAAGCTCATCTTGCGCGAGGAGTTGCCCACGTGGACGATCTCGCCCGTCGCCTCGATGTAGTCGCCCGCGAAGACGGGGGCGAGGAACTCGACTTTCTCGTAGCCGGCGAAGAGGCCCTCGTCGCCGTCGTTGCGGATGAGGAGCTCCGTGGCGACGTCGCCGAAGAGCTGGAGCATCTTGGCGCCGTCCACGAGGTTGCCGCCGTAGTGCGCGTCGTGCGAACTCATCCTGAGCCTGATGATCGACTTGTCCATGATACTGACCTTCCTTGTGTTCCGGCCGGCGCGCCCCCGCGGGGCGCGGCGGGCCGTCAGCGGTTGTACTCGAAGAAGCCCTTGCCGGACTTGCGGCCGAGGAGGCCGCCGCGGACCATCTTGCGGAGGAGGGGGTGCGGCCGGTATTTCGGGTCGCCGAACTCCTCGTAGAGGACCTCCATGATCGCGAGGTTCACGTCGTTGCCGATGAGGTCGGCCAGGGCCAGGGGCCCGATCGGGTGGTTGGCGCCGAGCTTCATCGCGTTGTCGATGTCCTCCGCGCTCGCGATGCCGTCGGCGAGGATGCCGATCGCCTCGTTGATCATCGGGATGAGGATGCGGTTCACGACGAAGCCGGGCGCCTCCTCCACCTCGACGGGGGTCTTGCCGAGGGAGGCGCAGGCCTCGAGGACGGCCCGCTTGGTCTCCTCGCTCGTGGCGATGCCCTTGATCACCTCCACGAGCTTCATCACGGGCACGGGGTTGAAGAAGTGCATGCCGATCACCTTGTCGGGGCGCTTGGTCGCGGCCGCGATCTCGGTGATGGAGAGCGAGGAGGTGTTCGTGGCGAGGATAGCTGAGGGCTTGCAGACCGCGTCGAGCTCGGCGAAGATCTTCCTCTTGATCGCCATGTTCTCCACGGCGGCCTCGACGACGAGGTCGGCGTCGGCGCCGTCGGCCAGGTCGGTCGTGGCCGTTATGCGCGCGAGGGCCGCGGCCTTGTCGGCCTCCGCGAGGGTCCCCTTCGCGACGGCCTTCTCGAGGTTCTTGGCGATGCCCGCGAGGCCCTTGTCGACGAAGGCCCGCTCGAGGTCGCGAAGGACCACGTCGTGGCCGGCCTGCGCGATCGTCTGGGCTATGCCGGAGCCCATCGTGCCGGCTCCCAATACCATTACCTTCATGTGAACTCCTTTTCGTTCGCGCCGCGGGGCGCGGTTCCGGGATGCGGCGGGGGCCGCGGGTTACTTTCCCGTGAAGGCCGGCGCGCGCTTTTCGAGGAAGGCCGTCATGCCCTCCTTCTGGTCCCCGGTGGCGAAACAGAGGCCGAAGAGGTCGGCCTCGAGGGCGATGCCCGTGTCGATGTCGGTCTCGAGGCCGCGGTCGACGGCGGCCTTGGAATAGGCGACCGCGCGGCGCGCGTTCTTGGCGATCTTCTTCGCGAGCTCCAGCGCGGCGGGGAGGAGCTCCTCGGCCGCCGTCACGCGGGAGACGAGGCCGACGCGGAGGGCCTCGTCGGCCTTGATCATCTCGCCCGTGAAGATGAGCTCCTTGGCCTTGGAGGCGCCCACGATGCGCGGGAGGCGCTGGGTGCCGGAGAAGCCGGGCGTGATGCCGAGGGTAACCTCGGGCTGGCCGAACTTGGCCTTGTCGCTCGCGAGGCGGATGTCGCAGGCCATCGCGAGTTCGCAGCCGCCGCCCAGGGCGAAGCCGTTCACCGCCGCGATGACGGGCAGTTCGAGGAGCTCGAGCTTGCGGAAGACCCGCGAGCCGAGGGCGCCGAAGGCCCGGCCGGCCGCGGCGTCGAGGCCGCGCATCTCGGCGATGTCGGCGCCGGCCACGAAAGCCCGCCCCTCGCCCGTGATCACGAGGGCGTCCGCGGCCCCGGAGAGCGCGAGCTCGTCGAGGAGGGCGTCGAATTCCCGGAGCGTGGCGGAGTTGAGCGCGTTCAGCGCCTCAGGCCGGTTGAACCTGACGAGGGCGATCCTGTCCGTAATCTCGAGGATAAGATTCTGATACTGCATGGGACCTCTCTTTTCCGGCCGCCAGTATACAACGGGAAAAGCATAGCGGCACACTGGCGTTTTGTCAATCTTTTTTTATCTATTTAGCCCTGGGCTTCGGACGAAATGACTCGCCGCGGGCGCCGGCGGGCCGTCGGAACTCGAAAACGCCCCGCCTCCGGGGGGAGGCGGGGCGTCATCCGGACGGCGAAGAGCTCCGTCGATCAGCGCTTCGTGAAGCTCGTGACGAGGTCGTTCGCCGAGAAGGTGAGGAAAAACACGTATTCCGGAACCGTAACCCCGGGCAGCGAACGGGAAGGCCTGAGCCGAAGCGTGTAGTTCGCGTCAAGTTCGAACTTCCAGACCTTGACCGTGGCGCCGGCGGTCGCGCCCCAGCCGAGTTCCGTCACCCCGCCGCGGGCCACGATGGACCCCTCGGCCCCCAAGCGGAGAGAGAACAGGTCGAAGAACCATTGCTCGACGCAGGGCATGAGCCGTCCGTAATAGAGATCACGGTCAAGGTAGATGTCGTTCACCTGCTTGAGGGCCAGGAAGGTTTTTTGCCCGTTCGGCGACCAGGACAGGGTCTGCTCGACATACAGGGGCGCGCCGTACTGAAGATAGGCTTGGACCAAGGGATCGGTGTCGAAGTAATAGAGCTTGTCGTTGGACCAGGAGCCGATGATGTCCCAGGCCACGTCGCCGTTCCCGTTCTTGAGCGCGGCCGCCAGGATGGCGCCATAGGACCAGAAGTCCTCCAACCAGTAGCCGTTCTGGTCCACCGGCTGGCCTGGCGGGGGAACGACGGGCAGGAACTCGCTGTAATACGAGCGGGTCGTCTTTTGGAGAAGGCCGCCGAGCCCCAAGCTGAGGTTGGGAGAGAGCTTGTAGCCGCAGCTCAGGAAGCCTCCGCTGTATCGATACGTCTCATGCCCCGACTCTTTCCAAAGCGGAGGGGCGAATTGTCGTTGGATGTCGTTCTCCACCTCGGGCGAAAAAATCTCGAATCCCACGCCAAAGCGCCGGCCGATCGGCAACTGATACCCTTGCGCCTGTCCCCTTTGCCGGTCGAAGGTGCCGTAATCCCCGGCCTCGTTCATGACGATCCAATAATTCCGGCTTTCGCCCAGGCCGGGATTGGCGTCACCCCACGCGAGGTTGGCGGTGGACCAGTTGAAGTAGACCCGATCCTTCTCCATCCCCCCGAGATAGGCCGGATTGTAATAGCTCACGTAGCGCTCCGGCACGACCTTGAACTTGGCGGAGGCGGAGGCGAGTTTGGCCAGGAAGGCGCCCGCGACGGCGTTGGTCGGGTCGATGCGCTTGGCCTCGGCCAGTTGCTTCTTGGCTTCGGTCTTGTCGCCCTTGTCCAAGGCCGCGATGCCCTTGGACAGGGCCACCACCGAGGCGGCGTCCTTCTCCGCGGCGGCGGCGAGGGCGGCCTCCGTCGACTTGGCGACCGAGGCCTTGAAGTGCTTGAGGAGGGACTTGCCGAAATAGGCCCCGATGTAGGCGTAGCGGCCGCCGGACTCGGTGACTTGGTCGCGCCAGACGACCTCGCTCGTTTCGACATCCACCATGGAAAGGCTCACGAGGAGGGGGCCGCCCATGTCGGTGATGCTGCCGCCGACGAGATAGCGCACCGAAAGGAGCTTGCCGATCTCGAGCTGGGCGGCGGGATCGGTGAGGCCCGTCAGCGCGAACTCCATCTCGCCAAGCAGCTCGTTCCTTTTTTCACGGTCGACGAGCCGCAGATCAGGCGATTTCTTGAGCTCGAAGGCGACGATCTCGGCGAAACCCTTGCCAAGGAACGAATAGCTTGGATTTCCCGAATTGACGACAAAGTCGCTCAGCGCGACCGTCGGCGTCTCGGCCGCCCCAAGGGAGGCCGCGCCGGCAAGGGCGAAGAGCGCCACGAAAAAAACGACCCAACGTTTTCTCATCGCATCCTCCCCACAATGGTTACATTGCCTTAACTCTCGCGCATCGCTCATCCATCGGCAAGCGTCGCGTCCACCCGCCGGGCCGGCGCCGGCCCGGCGCCGAAGCGCGGCGCGCATATTTATTCATAAGCCGTAATTACTTATGCGCGCGAGACTTCCTTGACGAGTCAGCCCGCGGAATGCTATACCCTAAGGTGCGCGCCCCACCGGCGCGAAAAAGGAGAACCGCCATGCCCGTCAATCTCAGGGGACGCTCGTTCCTGACGCTCAAGGATTTCAGCCCCGAGGAAATCCGCTACCTGCTCGACCTTTCCCACGACCTCAAGGCCAAGAAGCGCGCCGGCGTCAAGGGCAACCTCTTGAACCGCAAGAACATCGTCCTCATCTTCGACAAGGCCTCCACCCGCACCCGCTGCGCCTTCGAGACCGCCTGCTGGGACGAGGGCGGCAACGCCACCTTCCTCACGAACAGCCAGATGGGCAAGAAGGAGTCCGTGGAGGACACCGCCAAGGTCCTGGGGCGCATGTACGACGGCATCCAGTACCGCGGCTTCTCCCAGAAGCTCGTCGAGGACCTCGCCAAGTTCTCCGGCGTCCCCGTCTGGAACGGCCTCACCGACGACGACCACCCGACCCAGATCCTCGCCGACCTCCTCACCATCGAGGAGAACGTGAAGAAGCCCCTCAACAAGTGCAAGCTCGTCTACTGCGGCGACGCCCGCAACAACATGGGCAACGCCCTCATGATCGGTTGCGCCAAGATGGGCATGTCCTTCGTCGCCCTCGCGCCCAAGGAACTCTGGCCCAACGAGAAGCTCACCGCCGAGATGAAGGCCGTCGCCGCGCAGACCGGCGGCACGATCGAGTTCTTCTCCATCGAGAACGCCGACCAGGCCCTCAAGGGCGCCGACGCCCTCTACACCGACGTGTGGGTCTCCATGGGCGAGGAAGCCAAGTTCGAGGAGCGCATCAAGCAGCTCGAGAAGTACCGCGTCACGATGGATTTCATGAAGAAGACCGGCAATCCCGACTGTCTCTTCCTCCACTGCCTCCCCGCCTTCCACGACACCGAGACGGACGTGGGCAAGGACATCGAGAAGAAGTACGGCCTCAAGTCCATGGAAGTCGCCGACGACGTCTTCCGCTGCCGCACCTCCAAGGTCTTCGACGAGGCGGAGAACCGCCTCCACACGATCAAGGCCGTCATGGTCGCGACGATCGGAGATCTTTAATCGTCGTTTACCGGCGACCATGACGAGTGATGGTGGCCACCATCGGCGACCTGTAAGCAAGACCTGCTCCGCGTGAACGGGCGCCCGGCCGAAAGGTCGGGCGCTCTTTTTTTGTTACCGTTCATGGGGGGCACCGAAGCCCGGGAGCGGCGCCGGCGCCGCGGGAGCGAGGGACCTCTCCCGCGGCCCCCCCTCGGGCGGGCTTCCCTCGCCGCGGGCCGCGCCGGGAGCGGCGGTCTCGGGAGAGCCCGCCGCCTGAAAGCCGGCCCTGGGGCGGCTCGGGCGATCCCGCCCTGCCCCCCCCTTCGCGGGGAGCGGCCTGGCCTTCGAGAGAGGCTTTTTAGTCACTTGACCTATTTTGGTCAAAGGACTAACATTCCTGCCGGCGGAGGCGGAACCTCGAGATCCCGGTCCGAAAGCCTTCGCGCCGAAGGAGTCCCCATGTCACGCTTCCCCCCGCGCCTCCTCCTCGCCCGCGCCCTCCTGGCGCCCGCCCTCCTCCTCCTTCCATTGGGCCTCAACGCCGAGGATCCCGGCGCCGCGGAAGTCCTCGCGCGCGTCGACCGCGTCCTCTTCCTCGAGTCCTACGCCTCGCGCGCGACGATGGAGACGCGGGAGCCCGGCCAGGAGCCGCGCTCCATGACCTTCGAAAGCCTCTCCCGGCGCGACAAGGGCTCCTACCTCGAGGTCGTCGCCCCCGCGCGGACCAAGGGGACGCGCTTCCTCCAGCTCGAGGGCAGTCTCTGGATGTTCAACCCCAAGTCCGGCTCGGCCAACCCGATCCGCCTCTCCTCGCGGGACTCCTTCCAGGGCTCGACCCTCTCGAACGCGGACGTCGGCAAGAACCAGTTCTCCGACGAGTACGCGCCGGCCTTCCTGCCGGAGGCGGTCCTGGAACACGCCGAGCTCGGCCCCGTTCCCTGCCGGGTGATCGAGGGGAAGGCGAAGGGCCCGGAGGCGGCCTACGGCAAGATCGTGATGTGGCTGCGGAAGTCGGACTCCATGCCGCTCAGGATGGAGTACTACGCCAAGTCCGGCCTCCTCTTCAAACGCATGGACCTTTCCGCGATCAAGTCCTTCGGAGCGACGACGAGGCCCTCGGTCCTCAGGATGGAGAGCCTCGAGAAGAAGGGGACGGTCAGCACCCTCACCATCGAGTCGATCGAGCCGCGGGAGGTGCCGGCCTCGGTCTTCAACAAGAACTGGCTCACGCGGTAGGGGTGGCCGCGATGCGCGAAACAAGCTCGGGCCGGACGGCCCTCCTCCTCGCGGCCGCGGTCGCCTTCTTCCCGGGAGCCCCGTCCGCGTTCGCCGCGGCCGGGGACGGATCCGGGCCCGGGGCCGAAGGGCCGGCCTACAGCCTCGCGGCGGACGCGGCGGCGGGCTACCTCCTCGCCGCGGACGGCTCCGGCCCCGCCTCCGCGGACTCGGCGGCCCTCTGGCTGCTGTCGGGCAACTTCCTCCACCGGCTTTCCGCGCCGGGCTGGGGCCTCGTCCTCAACCACGCGCTCGACCTTTCGGGCTCGCTTTCCGCCGCGGCGGGAAGCGCGGGCGCGGGCCCGGCGGCCTTGGCCCCGGCCATGACCATCCACGAGGCCTATGCCCGCCTCGACCTCGGAGCCGAAGGCCGGGCCCAACTCTTCGTCGGCAAGCGCCGCCTGGGCCTCGGCCTCGGCACGGTCTTCTCGCCGGGGGACGCGATCGACCCGCGCACGGGTTTCTGGGACCAGAAGAGCGGCTTCCGAGGGCTCGGCCTTGCCGCGAGCCTCGGCTCGGAGCTTTCCCTCCGGGCGGGCCTGAGCCTCGAGCGCAACCTCGAGGCCTACGCGGCGGGATCGCGCGCGCGCGCCGCCGCGGCCTCGCTCGCGGCGGCTCCCTCGGACCCGGCGCTCCTCGCGGGCGCGGCGGCGGGCGCCGCGGCCTACGCCGCCGCGCTCGGCGGCGCCGCGGGGCCGGCCGATCCCCGCCTCCTCACGGGCGCCCTGTCGGTCGAGGCCCAGCTCGGCCCCGTCCAGCTCGCCGCGGCGGGCGTGTACCGCCCGGACGCGGTCGCGCGGGTCTCGTTCGGCGCAGGCCTGGACGCAGGCGGCCTCATCCTCCAGGCGGAAGGCGCGGCGGAGTTCCTGGAGGGCGGGGCGGAGCCCGGATCCCCGGCGTGGTTCGGCACGGCGGGGGCGCGCCGCTCCTGGACCGGGGACCGGGGGAGCCTCATCCTCTCCCTCGACTACGCCTTCAACGGCGAGGCGGGCGCCCTCCTCAAGCGGACGCACTACGCGCTTCCGTCCATCCTCCTCTCCTGGACCGGCCGCCTCGACCTCTCCTGCCGCGCCCTCGTGGAGGCGGAGTCGCCTTCGGCCCTCCTGTCCGCCCTCCTCACCCTCCACCCCGCGGACGATTTCGACCTCGAGCTCTCCTTCCTCGCCGCCCTCGGCGACGCGGGGAGCGGAACGGACAGGGACGCGACCTCCCTCGCCGCCATCCTCCCCGCGCCCTCGCCGGGGAGCGGCGGCTTCACCCGCGCGGCCGGCCTCGCCGCCCGCGTCCACTTCTAGGACGGAAGGAGCACTTCGCCATGACGCGCCACCGGCACCGCCACATCCTCGAGGTCCAGGGAGTCACCAAGGACTACCAACTCGGGAAGACGACCATCCACGCCCTCCGCGGCGTCGATCTCGCGGTCTCCCAGGGGGACTTCGTCTCCATCGTCGGGCCTTCGGGCTGCGGCAAGACCACTCTGCTCAACATCATCGGCTGCATCGACAAGCCGACCTCGGGCACCGTCATCCTGGACGGCGTCGACGTCTCCACCTTCGACGACGACCGCGAGGCCGACACGCGGCTCTCGCACATCGGCTTCATCTTCCAGAGCTTCAACCTCGTCGGGGTCCTCGACGCGCGGGAGAACATCGAGTTCCCCCTCATCCTCGCCAAGGTGCCGAAAGCCGAGCGCGCGGCGCGCGTCGACCGCCTCGTGGACCTCGTGGGCCTTTCCGAGTTCGCGAAGCACAAGCCGGACGAGCTCTCCGGCGGCCAGCGCCAGCGCGTCGCCATAGCCCGCGCCCTCGTCAACAAGCCCTCCCTCGTCATCGCGGACGAGCCCACCGCCAACCTCGACTCGGCCACCTCGACGACGGTCATGGAGGCCATGCGCCGGCTCAACGAGGAGGAGAAGGTGACCTTCATCTTCTCGACGCACAACGAGCTCATCGAGCGCTATGCGCGGCGCGTGCTCTCCATCAAGGACGGCGTGATCACCGGCGAGCGGCGGGGCGGAGGGGGCGCGGCATGATCCCGGCCCTCGCCCTCCGCGGAGCCCTCAAGCACTGGAAGCGGAGCGTCGTCACCGCGGGCGCGGTGGCCGTGGCCTGCGCGGTCATGATCGCCGTCGGTTCCCTCCTCAACGGCATCGACAATTCCTTCCTCGACTCCGTCATCCCGAATTCGGGCCATGTCCGGATCGACGGCGGCGTCGCCCGGGCGGCAGTGAATCCCCTGGGACTCCGCGGCCTCCTCCCCGACGCGGACGGCCTCCTCGACCGGATCCGGGAGATCGGCGATCCGCGCGTCGCCGCCGCCGAGAAGATCCTCAGCTTCGGCGCCCTCCTCGTCGAGGACCGGGGCGAGGGCGACCCGCGCAACCTCGCGATGCGCGGCATCGGCGTCTCCCCGGAGACCCGCTTCGCGGACAACGTCCGGGACGCCCTCGTCGGCGGCGACTTCCTTCCCGGCGGCAGGGGGATCTGCCTGTCGGAGGAGGCGGCCCGCCTCGTCGGCGCGCGGCTCGGCGGCACGGTCCTCGTCCTCGTGCGGGACCGCTCGAGCCAGCCCTGGTACGAGAGCCTTCCCGTGACCGGCGTCTTCCGCTCCGAGAGCCGGGACTTCGACGAGACGACCTTCTACGTCGCCGAGGCCAAGGCGGCGGAGATGCTCGACGCGGCCGGACAGGCCCGAGAAATACGCCTCCTCCTTTCCCGGCGCGAGGACGCGGAAAAGGTCGCGGCGGAGCTCGAAAAGGCGCTCGCGGCGGCCGGCTCCGGCGGCGACTCCCCGGCCCCGCGGGTCCAGGCCTGGCAGGCCGCCAACGCCTCCGTGGTCGGCCTCCTCGTCTTCGTCAACGTCATGCTCGGCGTCCTCATGGGCCTTTTCGCCGTGGTCGCCGCCGCCATCATCGCGAACACCTCGCTCATGTCGGTCATGGAGCGCCTCAGGGAGTTCGGCACGATGCGGGCCATGGGCCTCCGAGCGCGCGAGCTCGAAAAGCTCATCCTGGCCGAGGGAGCGATGAACGGCCTCGCGGGAGCCCTCGTCGGCATGCTCCTGGGTTCGGCCGTCGTGGCCCTCCTCATGAAGGGCGGGCTGGACCTGGGCGGCATGATGGAGAGCCTCGGCCTCAAGCGCTACAACCGGCCGAGGCCGGACCCCGCCTGGTACGCGCTCTGCGCCCTGGCCGGCGTGGGGGTTTGTCTCGCCGCCACCGCGCGCGCCGCGCGGTCGGTGCGCTCCCGGAGCGTGGCCGAAAGCCTGGCCGCGGCCGACGCGTCCTAGAAGGGGGAAGGGCATGGACTTCATCCACATCGCGCTCCGCAACATCCGCCGGAACGGGCGGAGGAGCAAACTCACGATACTCACGATCGTCATCGGCGTGACGATCCTCATGAACTTCCAGGGACTGCTCCGCGGCATCACCGCCACCGTCTACGGCCGCATGATGGCCATGGACACGGCACAGGTCCAGGTCGAGGCCGAGGGCTACCGAGCCGACGCGCGGCGGCTCCCCCTCGACCGAGTCATCGAGGATCCCGCCGCCCTGGCCGAGGAGTTCTCGCGCGTCCCGGGCGTCCGCGCCGTCTCCCAGCGGGTGGACGCCTCCTTCGAAATCACCAACGGCGTGGAGGGAACGCGGGCCATGGCGCGCGGCGTGGACCAGGAGGAGGTGCGGGTCACCGAACTCGGGGAAAAGCTCGTCGAAGGCCGGCTTTTCGGACCCGGCGAGGGCGGGCTCGTCATCGGGAAGGGGCTCGCGGACAAGCTCGGGCTCAAGCTCGGCGACGAAGCCTTCTTCACCGCCATGGACCGCCGCTCCGTCCGCAACCTCGGCGCGGCCCCGGTGGTCGGCATCTTCAAGTACGACTACCCCCTCTTCGACGACCTCGTGGTCTTCCTCGACATCGCGCAGGCCCGTTCCTTCCTGGACCTGGGAGACGCGGCCACTCGGCTCGTCATACGGGGCGACGCGCCGACGGAGAGCGCCGAACTCACCCGCGGGATAGCGGCGGCCCTGGACCGGCGGAGGGAGGCCTCCGCGACGGCCGCGGCCGGGGAAGACTCGGCGCCTCCCCAGGCCCTCGCCGCCTACGAATGGAAAGTCTTCGCCGAGAATCTCGTCTCGACGATCGACACGCGGCTCCGCCTCCTCTTCTCCATCCTCGGCGTCCTCTTCTGCCTCATCATCGCGGGCATCTTCAACACGATGGCGATGAACGTGCAGGAGCGCCACCGGGAGATCGGCACCCTCCGCGCCCTGGGCCTGAGGCGCTCCGGCCTCCGGAGGATCTTCCTCACCGAGGGGCTCCTCCTGGGCCTGGCCGGCTGCGCCGCCGCCGCCGTC